>JAAETN010000192.1 GCA_024228355.1 Maribacter sp.
ATCATTGGTTTCAGGAACTAGAACAGGGTTTACAAATCCGCTGTAGGGAGCAGATTTAAATTGTTGATTACGATCTAGGACCTCAGCATGTATTGCCTGATCAACTTTTACTCCATAACCTTCAACCAAATCCTGTGCAGCCTTAAAGTCACCCTCGGATTTTATCCGCTGTGCTTCTTTCAATAATTCCCCGAATAATCCTCGAAGTTTTGCATAGTCATTGATATTATAATACGTTTTACCATCTTTTTCAATCTTTTCAATAACATTGTCCGCTTTACCTTTTTCATAGGCCCATGCGGAAACCCATTGCCTATTTACCATGTGGTCTTCTTCAATATCATCGCCAAGCTCTATGCGTACCAATTGAGTGATCAATCCATTTCTTATATATCCATCATAGGCAGCTTTACCGAGCTCTTCCCAATCATCAACCAAACCTAAATCTTGAAGTTTAGGATCCATTAAATAATAAAGTCCAACTAAATCGGCCCTACCCTCTTCCATGGTAGAAGCGTAATTTTTCAAAGTTTCCTTAGGTTGACCTATGCCTGGATTAATTTGGCCTGAAGCGTGGCCAACTACTTCATGTAGTGCAGTGTGTAATTTATCAGCCAATTTCCCGTGTTTTTCTTCCAATTCAATTTCTATTGAGTCATAGGCGAACTCTTTCAGTCTACCACTGCCGCCCGCATTATTATAGGCATCAATGATATTCCCAAGGGAAACTGATTTACTGCCATGCTCTTGTCGAATCCAGTTATTATTGGGCAAGTTAACACCAATCGGCGTGCTGGGTGAGGCATCACCTGCTTCACCGGCTACATTAATGGTCTTATAGGAAACACCTACCACGTTGCTTTTTTTGTGCGAATCCATTAATGGTGCATTGTCCTCAAACCACTGTGCATATTCTGAAAGTACAGCCATTTGTTTTGACATTTCAAAATCCTTCACTTGTATGATGTTTTCATAAGAGCCTCTGTAACCTTTGGGGTCATTGTACACCTCAATAAAACCATTGATCCAATCTATGTTACCTTCAGTTGAAGTTGCCCATGCTATGCAATATTTGTCCCAGGTATTTAAATCACCAGTTTTATAGTAATCAATTAAAAGTGCCAAGGTTTTTGCCTGTTTTTCATTTTCAGCAACAGCCTGGGCTTTTTGCAACCACTTGATGATTTCATCAATAGCCTCGCCATATAATCCACCAGATTTCCAAACTTTCTCAACAACTTTACCATTCTCACGTACTAAAGTGGAGTTTAAACCAGCTTCTATAGGTCTATCCTTAGGACCTTTATCCGCAGTTTTGTAAAAAGCTTCAACATCGGCATCAGTAATCGTTGGGCCATAGAAGTTAATGGCAGAAGAAGCCACATTATCAACTCCTTTTTTCTTATTTACCTTCTTGGAATCCTTCTCATTAAAGATTACATCAAATGGTTCTCCCTCAAGTTTGGTATCCGTATCCTTCAACAAATACGCCAAGAAATCGGCATTGAATTTTGGTTTGATCTTATCATTTGAATAATGATGATGAATACCGTTTGAAAACCATACACGTTTCAAATATTCCTCGAAAGCCAACCAGTCACTTGTCGTCTTATCGCCTGAATAAGAAGTATAAATATTCTCTAAGGCATCCCTGATCTCAATGTTGTGGCGATAGTTTTGATCCCACATTATATCACGACCTGCCAAACCTGCTTGCGTCATATAATAAACCAATTGTTTTTCCTTTAAGGTCATTTCATCAAATCCAGGAATCTGATACCTCAAGATTTTCAGATCGGCAAATTGATCAACTAGATAATCAAATTTTTGTTCAACCTCAACGGGCTGTGTTTCAGCCATTTTATCCTTACAGGACCAAAGAAACCCAACCAAAAGAACAGTACTTAAAATATATTTTAATTTCATGATGTATGTTATATAATTTTCTGTTTGCAAATTTAACAAATCATCCGCAAATTGTTGTGTTTATAAGAGCATTTAATAGAAAAGATTTAGGTTTCTGATGGTATAAAACACCTAGGGTAATTCTGTTGCAATGCTTATAACAAAAACTTAATTTAGTATAATGAAACACAAGCTTCTTCAATCCGTCTATTCTTCGGAAAAATTCAGAAAACACGGCCATGAATTAATTGATAAGCTAGCTGACCATCTTGAAACCGCTTTAAGTGGTAATCCAGAAAGGGTAATTCGATGGAATCTCCCTGATGACGAGTATGTTTTTTGGAAAGGGTTTCTGGAAAATGGAGATACAACCCAACTTTTCCCCGAAATAGTAAAGCATACCACCCACGTACACAATCCCAAATACATCGGACATCAGGTTTGTCCACCAGCACCTTTAGCATCCCTTGCAGGACTTATAGGCGCTTTACTCAACAATGGTATGGCTGTTTATGAAATGGGTATGGCTCCTTCAGCGATAGAAAGGATTATTACTGAATTTATTTGTGCCAAATTAGGTTATGATAGAAATTCAAGGGGGTATTTAACTTCAGGTGGGACTTTGGCCAATCTTACAGCCTTACTTTCCGCTCGAAAGGCCATAGTGGAGAATGATGTATGGAATGAAGGTTCTAGTCAAGACTTGGGAATTATGGTTTGTGAGGAGGCCCATTATTGTATTGACCGAGCTGCGAAGATAATGGGGCTAGGTGAAAAAGGAATAATAAAAATTCCAGCTGAAAAAGGTTTCAACATGAATGTTTCCCTTTTGGAGGAATATTACCAACAAGCAGCACATAAAGGAATTGAAGTTTTTGCTATAGTGGGCGGTGCACCATCAACGGCAACAGGAATCTATGATAACTTAGGGGCTATTGGAGCATTTGCCAAAAAACAAAATATTTGGTTCCATGTGGATGGGGCGCATGGCGGAGCATCGATTTTTTCTGCAAAATATAAGCATACTGTAAGCGGTATCGACCAAGCGGATTCAGTAGTGATCGATGGTCATAAAATGATGATGATGCCAACCATAACAACGGCACTTCTTTTTAAAGATGGAAATCATTCACATGCAACGTTCAGCCAAAAAGCTGATTATCTTTTGGTACATTCCGAGGAGGAGGATTGGTACAATATGGCAAAACGTACTTTTGAATGTACCAAGACGATGATGAGTATTCAGTGGTATACGCTATTAAAAACTTATGGCGAAGGTGTTTTTAATGAATATGTGACAACATTATTTGACTTAGGGCATGAATTTGCAAAGGTAATACAGAATGACCCCCAATTTGAGTTAGCTGTAAAACCCATGTCGAATATTGCCTGTTTTCGATTTGTTGATGATTCCCTGAATAATTCGGAATTGAACCATCTCAACGAGAATATTAGACAGCAAATATTGGAAGAGGGTGAATTCTACATTGTTCAGACCAAGTTACGCGGTGTTCATTATCTTCGAACAACTATTATGAATCCGTTTACAACTAGCGCTCATTTAAGACGATTATTGGAGAAAGTCAAGGACTTGGCAAAAAGTACTAAAACCACAACCTAATATTCCTGCCCTAAACCCACTTAATAAAGGAAACTATTCACGCATAGATTCAAGAATTCTCTCTTCAGTATCTTTAGTCGAAAAGTTCACGGCACACTCAATCAAGGCTAAATGGGAATATGCCTGTGGGAAGTTTCCTAATAATCTTTTAGTCTTAAAATCAATATCTTCACTAAACAAACCTAAATGATTACTGTAACTCAATAATTTTTCAAAATGTTGCATAGCCTTTTCCTCTTCACCTATTTTGAACAAGCTATTTATAAACCAGAATGTACAAATCGTAAATGAAGATGATGGTAATCCAAAGTCATCTTCATTTTTATATCGATATAACAATCCGTCATTACTTAAATTCTTTTCTATTGCCTTTACGGTATTCACAAATTTTGGGTCTTTTGCATCAATAAAACCGTAGGATTCCATTAGAAGAACAGAAGCATCCAAATGCGATGAGCCATAGGACTGTGTAAAGGCATTCACCTCATTATTCCATGCATTTTCATGAATATCACGCTTTATTTCCTGTTCCAATTGCGTCCAAGCTTCCAATTTGCGGGTCTTCTTTAATATTCGAGCTACTTTTACTGCCTTATCTATGGCAACCCAACAAAGCACTTTGGAAAAAGTAAAATGTCTGTCCTCGGTCCTAAATTCCCAAATGCCCTTATCAGGCTCTTGCCAGTGTCTGGAAACAATCCATACGATGCCCTTGGTAATACCCCATAGTTCCTCACCATTTTCAATATCGGTGCTGAATTTAGCCAATTGGGCATGGATAACATCCATTAAGATGCCATAAATATCATTCTGCTTTTGCCTATACGCTGCATTACCTACACGCACAGGTTTAGATCCTTTATAACCACTTAAATGATCCAAGGTTTCTTCGGTCAACTTCTTTTCCTTATTGATACCGTACATAATTTGCAGCTTCTCATCCTTATCGGGAATCAAATCAATAATAAACTGAAGATATCTTCTGGCCACGTTTTTATGACCTAAAACAGACATAACCTTTATGACCATCGAAGCATCGCGAATCCAGCAGAACCGATAATCCCAGTTCCTTATTTCACCTATGGTTTCAGGTAAGGACGTGGTTGCTGCCGCCAACACAGCACCGGTCTTGTCATAGCTCAACAATTTCAAGGTAATGGCACTTCGTGTAATTTGATTATTGTATTTTTTGTATGTAGGGGTTCGGTTGGTCCAGTTTAACCAATAAACCTTGGTGCGTTCAAGATCTAAATAGATCTTTCTTGAGGTGGGTTGTAAAATCTTTTCATTGTACCCAACGAGAAAATATCCATTTTGGGTAAGCTCAATTTCTCGGCCCTCAATCACCGCATTTTTATTAAATGAGGTATATAAAAATATGGTGTCGAATTTTTCATTCCGGGTAATACTGACAATAAAATTCCTTTTTACATAGTTTTCGGTCTCACCCAAGGCATACTCAAGTTTAGGATTATATTTAACCCTGAACTTAGGTCTCCCCTGAATATGCCTTACATGTCTTGCAATCTCTGGGGGCGCGTAATATCCCCCATCCTCCTTATAATATCTAGGCATGAAATCGTGTAACTCAAAAATATTTTCACCATCGGTAAATCTTGTAATAAGAATAGCTGTACTTTTTTTGTACCGTTGCTTAATGGTATAATCATCTGAAACCAGAATTTCAAAACTCCCCCCAATATTCTCATCCAATATTTTAGCGAAGACCGATGATGAGTCAAATTCTGGCAAACAGCACCATTCGATGGATGCAGTTTTCGATATTAGGGCCGCACTTCTACAATTTCCAATAATTCCGTAATCTAAATTATCCATATTTCAATTTTCTACTAAATGCAGGTTATAAGTTGGTTTTGCCATGCAATTTGACGAATTTTATAGAAACGAAAGCTTAAACACGGCAAAATCACTCAATTTATGGGCAAAACTATCATAATCTCAAATAGATTACCTGTACAATTACAAATTAGCAATGGAACCATATCGGCAATACCAAGTGTAGGAGGCTTGGCAACCGGAATGAAATCTGTTCATTCAGGTGGCGATAGTCTTTGGATTGGCTGGAGTGGCCTTACGAATGAAGAAATCCCAAAAAAACTAAGTTCTACAATAGATAATGCACTTGCAGAACATGGATCTTCAAAAGTGAACTTGTCATCTGACGAAGTTGATGGGTTTTATTTTGGTTTTAGTAACAGGACCATATGGCCCTTGTTCCATTATTTCTTGGAGTATTCCGAGTTTGAATTGGATAGTTGGAATGTATATAAAGCCGTGAACCAAAAATTCGCTGATGCTATTTTAGAAAAAGCTGATGAGGACGATACCATTTGGGTGCATGATTATCAATTAATGTTGGTTCCACAAATGATACGTGAAAAACGCCCTAATATTTCCATAGGGTTCTTTTTACACATTCCTTTCCCGTCATTTGAAATCTTCAGAACCTTGCCGTGGCGCGAAGAAGTACTAGAAGGTCTATTGGGTGCTGATTTAATTGGTTTCCATACTTATGACTACGAAAGGCACTTTCTTAGTTCTGTAAGAAGATTGTTGGGATTGGAAGTAAGTTTCAATGATATTTATCAAGACAATAGGATCGTTAAGGTTGATTCTTTTCCCATGGGTATCGATTATAAGAAGTTTAGTGATGCTGCTAAAGAACATGAAAAAAATACAGCTGCTCAGCAATCTGACCTGCAGCAAAGACTAAACAGCCATAAGCGTTCGACACCTGATGCAAAATTGATTTTATCGATTGACCGATTGGATTATTCAAAAGGAATTGCGAAGCGACTGAATGCATTTGAGTATTTTCTGAACAAATACCCACAATACAAAGAGAAAGTCCGACTGATCATATTGGCAGTCCCCTCACGATCTAATGTACCTCAATATCAATTACTCAAAAAAGAAGTTGACGAGTTGGTGGGTAGAATCAATGGGGATTTCTCAACCGTTAGTTGGACACCCATTTGGTATTTCTATAGATCAGTTCCCTTTGAAAACCTTATTGATCTATACACATCAAGTGATATTGCCTGGTTAACTCCCTTGCGAGACGGTATGAACCTAGTAGCCAAGGAATATATTGCGACAAGAACAGATAAAACTGGAGTACTTATTTTAAGTGAAATGGCCGGTTCTGCGAATGAAATGAACGAATCCTTATTGATAAACCCCAACAATTTTGAGCAAATTTCCGATGCGCTTTATCAAGCTTTGAATATGCCGAAGGAAGAGCAGCAAGAGCGGAACGCGCATTTGCAGAAAAGGTTGGCAAGATATAATGTAGAGCAGTGGGCCAACGACTTTATGTCCTCACTTCAAGCCCAAAAAGACAGGGATGCAACAAACGTCTCCAAAAGAATGACTGATCATCGATTGAGTGCCGTATTGGACGATTTTTCCAAAGCCAAAAAAAGACTATTATTTTTGGATTATGATGGTACCCTATCCGGTTTTCATGTTGATCCGCAAAAGGCCGGACCCGATAAAGAACTCTATCAACTGCTAGATGCCTTGAATAACTTGGAAAATACGGAGATGTACCTGGTCAGCGGTCGTGATAAGGAAACATTCACAAAGTGGTTTTTACCTAAAAAATACAACATGATCGTAGAACACGGGGTTTGGATTTCCCAAAAAGGAGGGGATTTCAGAATGCTCGAAAACGTAAAAAATGACTGGATGGAAATAATTCGTCCTGTTCTGGAATCCTTTGTGGATAGAACACCAGGAAGTTTTATTGAGGAAAAGAATTATTCCCTAGCCTGGCATTACCGTAAAACAGACCCCGATTTTGGAAATCTTAGAGCCAATGAACTGAATACCGTTTTAACGAGTTTAATTGCCAACGACGACTTAAGCGTGTTAAATGGGAATAAGGTAATGGAAATCAAAAGCAGTAATGTGAATAAAGGTCGTGCCACTGTTCGTGTCATGGGCGAGGATGATTATGATTTTGTGTTTGCCATTGGTGATGATTGGACAGACGAATTTATGTTCCAGGAGCTACCGGAAAGTACCGTAACAGTAAAGGTCGGAAGGCAAAAGACCTCAGCTCTGTATTATATTGATAGTATAAAATATGTTCGTGATTTACTAAAGCGATTTACTGATTGAAAATCCAATATTTATATATTACCTTCCAAAAATGAAATATATAATTACGACTGGATTTCTATTGGTGTTCCTGTCGATATTTTCCCAAACCAATACCGAATTATTTATAGTTGACATTAATGATGGAAAAGTAGTAAATACCGACCCACTTAATATTAGTAATAATGAGGGTTACGACAATCAACCTTCATTTTATGATGATGATAGTATTCTATTTTCATCAACTCGAAACGGACAAACCGACATTGCCCTTTATCACATAAAAACCGACTCAATTGTTTGGATTTCCAACACCCCCGGGGGAGGTGAATACTCCCCGACAAAAATCCCAAACAAGGAAGAAGTCTCATCTATTCGTTTAGACACAAATGGATTGCAACGTTTATATAAATATGATATTAGCAATGGAGAAGACAACGTACTTGTAAAGGATTTAAAAATTGGGTATCATCTCTGGTATGCGCCAGAAATTTTGGTCGCCACTGTTTTGATTGAAAATAGGATGGATCTGGTAGTTGTTGATAAAAAGAACAACACCAGTAAAACCATTCACAAAAAAGTGGGAAGGTCACTTCACAAAATTCCAAATACCAATTTAGTGAGTTTTGTAAAGCAGGGTGACAAAGCATCTACCCTTATGTCATTAAATCCCATTACCGGCAAGACCAAAAAAATCATAACGCTTACCGATAAATCCCAAGATATATGTTGGATGAACAGTGGAACTGTTCTTACTGGATATGGCAAATCCATTTTAAAATTCGATCCACAATCAGATTCAAAATGGAATGAGCTAACACGTTTTTCGGATAAAAACATCAACAATATAAGTAGGCTTGCTATGAATACTACCAACACAAAACTTGTTCTTGTAGCCGAAGAATCCCCAGAAGTAATCGTTCAAAAGCAGGTTGAGACTTTTAATAGTGGTAACCTAGATGCTTTTGTTTCATGTTACACTAAAAATGTACTGGTTCAAAACTTTCCTAACGATACTTTGTATGTTGGCAATACAAAGATGAAAGCCAGTTATAAAAAATATTTTACCAATAATCCCGATACAAAGGTCAAGGTTACAAAACGCATTGTTATTGGCGATAAGATCATCGATGAGGAGTTAGTCACTGTTTCTGGAAAAAACCATCAACAAGTCGCAATTTACGAAGTCATCAACGGAAGAATTGGCAGCATGACGTTCATTCACAGGAAATCATTAAATACCAACGCCGAAAAAGTGGTGCAAGATCAATTGGATGCTTATAATTCAAGGAATATCGAGGC
>JAAETN010000193.1 GCA_024228355.1 Maribacter sp.
ATATATTCAATTAAGTTAGCTAAAGAAAAGAAAACGTCTATTCAGCGTGAAGCCAAGCTTTTTTCTCAAGTAAGGCCTCTTCGGTCTCAACGTGATCTTCATCAGGAACACAACAGTCAACCGGACAAACGGATGCACATTGAGGCTCGTCATGGAAACCTTTACACTCGGTACATTTATCGGTGACAATAAAATAGAATTCATCCGAAACAGGTTCATTTTCCGCATCAGCGTCAACTTCCCTGCCATCAGCGGTTGTTACCATGCCGGATAAAGCAGTTTCATCGGAATACGACCATTCTTGATCGGGTTCATAAATCGCATTGTTTGGACACTCGGAAACGCAAGCATCGCAGTTTATGCACTCATCTGTGATTATGATAGCCATTTTGCTTATTTTTATATTTATTTAGCGAACGAAATTATAGTAAAGATCATTTATTTTTAATGACAAATATCATATTTCATTGCTAAAGGTGAAATTATATTTAAGCCCTAAAGATACCAAAATAAAATGGTATTATTCTACTAAAAAAAGTACCTATTATGATTATAGCCACAGAAAATCAAAAGCAGGAAGTCTTAGAAGCAGTAATTATTCGTTTTGTTGGTGATTCTGGTGATGGAATGCAATTGACCGGGACCCAATTTTCAGATACTTCCGCAATGTTCGGTAATGATGTTGCCACATTCCCAAATTATCCTGCAGAAATCAGGGCTCCACAAGGTAGTTTATATGGCGTTTCAGGATTTCAAGTACATATTGGTAGTGTAGAAATCAGTACTCCAGGTGACAACGTAGACCTTTTGGTCGCAATGAACCCTGCCGGCTTAAAGACGAATTTACACGCACTTAAACCTGGGCATACCGTAATCGTAGATACCGATTCCTTTACCAAAAAAAATCTGGAAAAGGCACTCTACGAAACCAATCCCCTTGAAGATGGAAGCCTTGAAAACTATCGGGTAATTGAGGTTGCCATGACTTCGTTGACCAAGGAAGCCTTAAAGGAAGTCGAGGGATTGGACAATAAGAGTATTACCCGATCTAAGAATATGTTCGCCCTGGGGATGGTCTACTGGATGTATGATCGCTCCACGGATTATACCATTGAATTCTTTAATAAGAAGTTCAAAAATAAACCGCACATCATCGAGGCTAATACCAAAGTGTTAAAAGCTGGTCACAATTTTGCCAATACACTTGAATTGATCCCAAATTCTTATACAATAGTTCCAGCTAAAATGGAAGCAGGAACCTATAGGATTATTATGGGCAACACCGCAACAGCATGGGGCTTTTTGGCGGCCGCAGAAAAGTCTGGCATGGAGTTGTTCCTAGGATCTTACCCCATTACCCCAGCCACCGATATTTTGCATGAATTGGTAAAACACAAACATTTTGGGGTAAAGGCTTTTCAAGCCGAAGATGAAATTGCAGGAATTACTTCCTCAATTGGTGCCGCATTTGCCGGTGATTTGGCCATAACCACCACCTCGGGACCAGGGCTGGCCTTAAAAGGTGAAGCATTGGGATTGGCCATGATGATCGAACTGCCTTTGGTTGTTGTTAATGTACAACGTGGTGGACCTTCAACAGGTCTCCCAACAAAAACAGAACAATCCGATTTATTACAAGCCATGTATGGTAGAAATGGGGAAAGCCCGATCATCGTGATTGCAGCAAGTACCCCGGCCGATTGTTTTGATTACGCCTATGAAGCTTCAAGATTAACTTTGGAGCATATGACACCGGTTTTATTATTGACAGATGGCTACATTGCCAATGGCTCAGCCCCATGGAAAATACAGTCGGTAGATAATATGCCAGAAATCAAAAATAACCTTGTCAAGGAAGCAACTGAAAATTGGCACCCTTATGATCGCGACGAAGATAGTTTGGCAAGAAGTTGGGCCGTTCCCGGTACTGTAGGTTTAGAACACCGGGTCGGTGGTCTTGAAAAAGACAATGTTACCGGAAACGTTTCTTATGTACCCGAAAATCACGAGCTAATGATTAAAACAAGGGCCGAAAAAGTAAAAAGAGTCCAAAATTATATCCCTGATATCGAATTGGAATTTGCCCAAGAAGGTGACTTATTGATTGTTGGTTGGGGAGGCACTTATGGTAGTTTACATTCAGCAGTAAAAAAAATGAACGATAACGGTTATGACAACATAGGTCTTGCTCATTTTAACTACATTAATCCTTTACCCAAAAACACCGGGGAAGTCTTAAAGAAGTTCAAGAAAATTCTTGTTTGTGAGTTGAATAGCGGTCAATTTGTTCAAATATTGAAAATTAATTTTGATGAATTTGATTATCTTCAATTCAATAAAGTTCAAGGATTGCCATTTGCAAACAACGAGTTGATTCAAAAATTCAAATCTTTAGTAAAATAATTATGGAAGCAGCAGTTAAAGAATATACATACAAAGATTTTGCCAGTGATCAGGAAGTAAGATGGTGTCCTGGATGCGACGACTATGTTATTTTACGTTCCATGCAAAAGGCGCTTCCAGAAATGGGGGTTAAAAAAGAAGATGTAGTATTTATTTCGGGTATTGGGTGTTCTTCTCGATTCCCATATTATATGGATACCTATGGTATGCACAGCATTCATGGTAGAGCCCCGGCGATCGCGTCTGGTGTAAAATTGGCCAATCCTGATCTAAGTGTTTGGGTCATTACAGGCGATGGGGACTCCATGGCCATTGGTGGAAATCATTTTATACATGTTTTACGTAGAAATATCGACTTGAACATCGTCTTGTTCAACAATGAAATCTATGGTTTGACCAAAGGACAATTTTCACCTACCTCATTAGTGGGTCAAAAAACAAAATCATCACCTTACGGGAATACGCAACCTCCTTTTTCAGCGGGGGAATTGGCAATTGGGGCACAAGCCCGGTTTTTTGCAAGGATTTCCGGGAATACACCCAAGGAAATGACACAATTGTTCATCGATGCTGAAAAGTTCAAGGGTACTTCGTTAATAGAAGTATTGCAAAACTGCCCTATCTTCAATGATGGCTGTTATGTTAAATATACCGACAAAGCGGTTCGGGAAGACCGACAACTTTTTGTTGAGGATGGCAAACCCATGATCTTTGGGAAAGAACGTGATAAAGGTTTGGTTTTAAACGGACTTAAACTTGAAGTTGTTACCATAGGCGAAAACGGAATTACCGAAAAAGATATATTGGTCCATAACGCCAAGGAAGAAGACCCAACATTACATCAAATGTTGGTGCGCTCGGAATATCCAATGGTTACTGGTATCATACGAAGTTTTGACGATGTTACTTTGGAAGAAAGGGAAGATGCGCTTACTGAGCAAGTAAAATCAGATTCTCTTTTTTCGAAAACCGACGATTTATTTTTCTCTGGTGACATTTACAATGTGTTTTAAAATATAAGTGGTATATGGGTTCAGAAGCTATTATTGTATTTCTAATTGCCGGTATTGTTATGGTTGCAGGAGCTAATTTTTTATCAAATTTAATCTCCCACAAATCAGACAGCCCCACAAAAAGAGAACCCTATGAAAGTGGCATGAAGACCATTGGGCCCACTTGGGTACAGTTTAAGGTTGGTTACTATTTATTCGCTATATTATTTTTGATTTTTGATGTGGAAGTAGCCTTTTTGATACCTTGGGCAGTAGTTTTTAAGGATGTTGGGGCCATCGCCTTTATCGAAGTCCTTATCTTTCTAGTAATTTTAGGAATAGGATTAATTTATGCATGGAAGAAAGGAGCGCTGAAATGGGAATAGACAAGCCAGAAATACCAGAGGATTTTCCAGGAAAGGTAATCCCAGCGGGGAACGGTGCTAATGTCATTGTTACTTCGTTGGACAAAATAATTAATTGGGGACGCTCAAATTCACTGTGGTCATTATATTTTGGGACCAGCTGCTGCGCAATTGAAATGATGCAGACAGGAGCAGCTAGGCATGACTATTCCAGATTTGGTTTTGAAGTTGCACGACCTTCCCCAAGACAGGCCGATTTGATTATAATAGCAGGTACCATTGTAAATAAGATGGCACCTGTCCTTAGACGTTTGTACGATCAAATGGCTGAACCCCGATATGTAATTGCTATGGGGGCA
The DNA here is from genome assembly GCA_024228355.1 of Maribacter sp. Taxonomy (GTDB): domain Bacteria; phylum Bacteroidota; class Bacteroidia; order Flavobacteriales; family Flavobacteriaceae; genus Maribacter_A. The sequence goes on from JAAETN010000193.1 coordinate 4,120, forward strand.
TGTGCCATTTCTGGCGGACCATTTTTCTATAATACCTATTCAGTTGTTAAAGGAGCAGACCATGTAATCCCTGTTGATGTTTATGTGCCAGGATGTCCTCCACGCCCGGAAGCATTGTTGGAAGGTATGCTCATGTTACAAGATAAAATACGAACCGAGAGTATGAAGCATAAAAAGAATCCTATTGAAGGATTTGATGAAGGGCTCTAAGCATAACGGGCATTTAATTAAATATTATGACCAACCAATCATTACAAGAACTTATAGGGAGCTGGTTTCCGAATCCAGAAGCGGAGAAGGATTCAGATGTTGTAGACGTTGCTGAAAATGAAGAAGGTTCAGAAGATATATCCACGACACAAGAGCCAATTAACCCAAGCCTTTTGGTGTTTAGTGAAGAGGGTTCACAGTTTTTGAACATTATTGTACAGCCAGAACAGCTTCATTCCTTGATGGCCCAATTAAAAAGTAACCCAGACAGTCAATTTGACTATCTATTTTGTCTCAGTGGCGTTGATTGGGGAGCAGAATTAGGCGTTGTATATCATTTGGAATCAACAACCCACAGGCATAGTATAGTTGTTAAGGTTAAAACTCCTGACAGAGAAAATCCAACACTCGATTCTGTTTACGATATATGGATGACTGCTGAATTTCTTGAGCGTGAGGTTTATGATTTTTTTGGAATAACATTCAATAATCACCCTAATTTAAAAAGACTCTTTTTGACTGATGAATGGGAGGGATTCCCATTGCGAAAAGATTATGTTGACGAAATAAATATGGTTATCAAATAACTGACCATGGAAGAAACCATTGTAGAAACCAACTTTAAATCTGAGGAGTATTTCATTAATATGGGACCTCAGCATCCCGCAACACATGGTGTTCTTCGTCTATTGTTGACCATAGACGGTGAGATTATCAAAAAAGTTGAACCGGATTTGGGGTATATACATCGTTCTATCGAAAAAATGTGTGAGCGGGATAGCTATCAGCAAATCGTTCACCTTACAGATCGAATGGATTATCTATCCTCGAACATTAATAATGAAGCGGTCTGTTTGGCCGTGGAAAATGCCCTTCAACTTGAAGTTCCTGATCGCGTTAAGGTTATTCGAACCATAATCGGGGAACTGACAAGGATATCTTCCCATTGCCTTTGGTGGGGCGTTATGGGAATGGACGTAGGTGCCCTAACAACTTATTTTTATGGCTTTAGGGATAGAGAGATGATCAATGATATTTTCGAGGAAACCTGTGGTGCCCGGCTGACTATGAACTACAATGTTCCTGGAGGCTTGATGTTTGACATTCACCCTAATTTTATTAAGCGTGTCAAAGATTTCATAGTACATTTTAAAACCAAGATTCCTGAATACGATCGATTATTGACAGGTAATGTCATATTCCATAAAAGAACTAAAGGTGTTGGTGTTTTGACCAAGGAGGATGCCATCTCCTTTGGGGCATCAGGTCCTGTTGGTAGAGCTTCAGGTTATTCCTGTGATGTACGAAAACATCGTCCATATAGCGCGCTGGACAAGGTTACATTCAATGAAGCCATTAAGACCGACGGCGATACCTTTGCCCGTTACGAAGTACGGATTCAAGAAATGTGGGAATCCTTATCGATCATAGAACAATTAATAGATAATATTCCAGAAGGGGAATATCGTGTTGCCACGAATGCGGTAATAAAATTACCTAAGGGAGAATTTTACCAGAGGGTGGAAACAGCAAGAGGGGAATTAGGTGTGTATATAATAAGTACAGGGACTAAAAATCCGTATCGCCTGAAATTTCGTTCTCCAGGCTTTTCAAACTTATCCTTGTTAAACCATATAGCCGTTGGAGGTAAAATTGGGGATTTGGTGGCAACAATGGCAACACTGGATCTTGTAATTCCTGATATAGATCGATAAAATGATAAAAGCATTAAGCATAACAAAGGGTATTCATGATTGGCTATATAGTTCAATGTCCGAAAATATGGCCTATCTCGTTGAAATGATCCTGATCGCCCTTGTTTATTTGGCCATTTTTGCTATAGCCGGATTATTTTTGGTATTGATAGAAAGAAGGGTCGCTGCATGGTTCCAATTACGAATAGGCCCCAATAGAGTTGGCTTTCAGGGATTGTTGCAAACTATGGCCGATGCTTTGAAATTACTTTCAAAAGAGCTGACAGGTACAGAAAAAGCAGATAAGTTCCTATATAATCTAGCACCTTACTTTGTGATTATCACTTCATTGATGGCCTTGGCCGTTATACCATTCACCCAGGATTTTCATGCTTTCGATATAAATATTGGAATTCTTTTCCTGATAGCGATTTCTTCAATTGGCGTAATCGGTATTCTTTTAGGAGGATGGAGTAGTAATAACAAATTTGCCCTGATCGGGGCAATGCGTAGTGGTGTGCAAACAATTAGTTATGAGCTTTCAGTAGGTTTATCGCTACTCACCATGATTTTGATTACGGGCACACTTCAACTCTCAGAGATTGTTGAAGTTCAAAAAAATGGTTGGTTGATTGTTCAAGGGCACATTCCCGCTATAATTGCCTTTATGATCTTTATGATTGCAGGAACGGCAGAAACAAATAGGGCTCCTTTTGATATGGCCGAGGCCGAATCAGAATTGGGGGCCGGATTTCATACCGAGTACTCAGGAATGAAGTTTGCCTATTTCTTTTTGGCAGAATTTATAAATATGTTCATTATTGCAGCTATTGCGACTACTGTTTTCTTTGGTGCATGGTTATCTCCTTTTGGTATCACGGAATCAATTCCAATTCTTGGCGTATTCTGGTTTTTAGCAAAGGCAATGATCCTGGTCTTTTTAATGATGTGGTTTAGATGGACATTCCCGAGATTACGGGTTGATCAATTGTTGACATTGGAGTGGAAATACTTACTTCCCCTTAACCTGATGAATATTGTATTAATGGCCTTGATTGTTTGGCAAAACCTAACAATCCAATTATAGAGTTATGAGTTATTTTTCAGACATATTTGAAGGCATTAAAACGCTCCTTACCGGGATGAGCGTCACAGGAAAGTACTTTCTTAATTCCCGAAAAGGAACCATTACACAACAGTATCCCGATAATCGGGAAACGCTGAAAATGTTCGACCGTTTTAGAGGTGAGGTAATTATGCCCCATGATGAGGAAAACAGACATCGTTGTACAGGTTGTCAAAAATGCGAGATTGCATGCCCCAATGGTACAATTGAGATCATTTGGGATAGGGGAATTGATGAGGATACCGGCAAAAAGAAAAAGAAAATTGACCAATTTGTATACCATTTAAGCATGTGCACCATGTGCGGCCTTTGTATAGATGTTTGCCCTACAGATGCCATAGAATGGGGACAAAATTTCGAAAATTCTGTTTATGATCGAACCGCATTAACAAGAGTGTTGAACAAACCAGGTTCTAAACTAATGCCAGGAGTAGAAGATTAAGCCTATGGAACGAATAGTTTTTTACATATTAGCCCTAATCATGATTGTCTTTGCAGTCGCTTCGGTCACTAGCCGAAAAATGTTACGGTCGGTCATTTATTTATTGTTTGTACTCTGTGGAATTGCCGGTATTTACTTTTTGATTGATTATAATTTCTTGGCCGCCATTCAACTTACCGTCTATGCAGGAGGTATTATTGTTTTGATTATTTTTTCAGTACTGTTGGTACATCACATTGAAATGGAATTGGAAATTGCAAAAACCTCTAAACAGATACTAACCACGGTGTCATGTTTACTAGGTCTAGGTATATTCTTGATTACCATTTACTCCCACGAATTCAATGTAATTGAAAATTCCTTGACCACCACCACATCAGAAGTTGGCACAAAACTATTAAGCTACAGTGATGGTGGCTTCATATTGCCCTTTGAAGTAATCAGTGTATTACTTCTTGCAGCCATGGTTGGAGCTATAATCATTGCTAAAGGAAATAAATTAACCGATAAAAAAGACAATCCAGCATGATTCCCGAAATCAGTATATATGAAATACTCACGGTAACATCAATTTTGTTTTTCATTGGTGTGTATGGCTTTATCACCCGTAAAAACCTGATTTCAATATTGATATCAGTTGAATTGATATTGAACGCTTCAGTCATAAATTTTGTGGTCATCAACAAATATTTATATCCTGATATGTTGCAAGGCGTAGTATTTTCGCTGTTTATAATAGCCGTTGCCGCGGCCGAAACCGCTTTGGCAGTTTCCATAATAATAGGATTATATAGGCAGATCAGTTCAGTTGAAGTAAAAGATGTTGAAACCATGAAGCATTGAGGAGTCAGTGGACAGTGGACAGTAGACAGTAGACAGTAGACAGTAGACAGTATTTAGAATGTAAGAAAATGGATTTATAACTAGAACAGTTTTTAATAAATGAGCAGCTTGAAATGACTGGAATAAGACATCGGTCTTCCGACCCCAGTCTTCTGACTTAATTAAATGAAGAAATGAACTTTGTTAATATCATATTAATCCCCTTGGTGCCTTTGGCAGTCTTCCTGCTTTTGGGAATATTCAATCAAAAGATCAAACCATCCGTATCGGGTTATATTGGTGTTGCCGGACTATTGGTTTCAACACTATTGTCCCTTAACACTGCCTATCAGTATTTTTTTGTAAATGGTAAGGCAGATGGGGTGTATCAAACTTTTGTTGAAAAAACAGTTTGGATGAATTTCACCGACACCCTTGCTATTGATATGGGTGTTCAAATTGATCCTATTTCTGTAATGATGCTCTTAGTGGTTTCCATTGTTTCATTAATGGTCCACATATACAGTAGAGGCTATATGAAAGGTGATGACGGATATACCAAGTTCTTCGCATTTCTATCTTTGTTCTCTTTTTCAATGTATGGTCTTGTCTTGGCGACCAACCTTTTTCAAATTTATATTTTCTGGGAACTGGTTGGTGTTTCATCCTATTTATTGATTGGCTATTATTACACCAAGCCATCAGCTGTTTCTGCTGCCAAAAAAGCATTTATTGTTACCCGTTTTGCCGATTTAGGTTTTCTAATCGGAATATTGATAATGGGTTTTTATACTGGAACTTATGATTTTGAAACCTTGAACAATCCAGAAGGGAGTGCCATCCTCAATTGGGCATCTACTTCATTTATGGGATTATCGGTTTTGACATGGGCATTGATACTCATTTTTATAGGTGGCGCTGGTAAATCGGCAATGTTCCCATTACATATTTGGTTACCAGATGCTATGGAAGGGCCAACTCCTGTTTCCGCTTTAATCCATGCTGCAACCATGGTTGTCGCCGGTGTGTTTTTGGTAGCCCGTTTGTTTCCCATGTTCTATTTCGTTGAAGAGGGTTTCGCATTGAATATCGTTGCCTATGTGGGAGCCTTTTCGTCCCTTTTTGCGGCCATTATTGCTATCACACAAACCGATATAAAACGTGTATTGGCATTTTCGACCATGTCTCAATTGGGGTATATGATGTTAGCGCTAGGTGTTTCGGGTTATGAGGGTCATGAAGGTCTTGGTTATATGGCCTCAATGTTCCATTTGTTTACACATGCCATGTTTAAGGCCTTATTGTTTCTATGTGCAGGTTCAGTAATTCATGCTGTGCACAGCAATTATCTAAAAGACATGGGCGGTCTGCGAAAATACATGCCCATCACAAACATTACCTTCTTGATAGCGGCCTTGGCCATAGCGGGGGTTCCTCCTTTTGCAGGGTTCTTTAGTAAAGATGAAATCTTGGTCGCGGCCTTTGAACACAATAAACTGATCTATTTTGTGGGGGTTTTTGTAGCTGGACTAACCGCTTTTTATATGTTTAGGATTTACTTCGGTATTTTCTGGGGGAAGGATACAAAATATGAGCACAAACCACATGAATCACCCATTTCAATGACATTTCCATTACTATTCCTTGCCTTGCTGAGTATTATAGGCGGATTCATCCCTTTCAGTGAGTTCGTGACCGCGGATAAGGCTGGTTTCGAGGCGCACTTGAACTATCCACTTGCCGCAATAGCCGTGGGCGTTGGCCTTATCGGCATCGCACTGGCTTGGATTTTCTATAAAAAGGAAAATGATTTAGCTAATAAGATGGTAAACTTTTTTGGCCCTGTCTATCAATGGACAAGTGATAAATTTTATTTCGATGAGATTTACCTCTTCATTACCAAGAAAATATTATTCGACCGTGTTTCTGCGCCTATCGCCAAATTTGATAAGAAATATGTTGATGGCACCATGGTCGGAATTGGAAATAAAACGGTATTGACCTCCGAAAAAATAAAAGGTATGCAATCAGGTAAAGTACAGGATTATGCCTTTGCTTTTATCGCTGGAGTAGTAATTATAGCATTGGTATTTATTTATCTGTGGACTGACTAAACGATTTATATGGATATTCTTTCGCTTTTTATCTTAGTACCCATAATAACCATTCTCGCTTTGGTTTTTACCAAAGGATTGAAGCAGGCCCGAATTGTTTCTATGATTGGCAGCCTCATACAATTTGGTATGGCCATCAACCTGGTTTTCGCTTATTTTAAGGAAAGGGCTACTAATAGCGATATCATGGTCTTTATCAGAGATGTGGTCTGGTTTAAAGATTTCAATATTCATTATAATATTGGGGTCGACGGAATCTCTGTCACACTTCTATTACTGACGGCTATTGTGGTGCTTGCAGGTGTATTCATCTCCTGGAAAATGAAAGATTTGCCCAAGGAGTTCTTTGTTTCCCTTATTGTGCTTTCAATAGGAGTATATGGTTTCTTCATTTCTTTGGATCTTTTTACCATGTTCGTCTTTTTCGAAATAGCGGTGATTCCCATGTATTTATTGATCGGTATTTGGGGAACCGGACCCAAGGAATATTCGGCAATGAAATTGACCTTAATGTTAATGGGTGCTTCAGCAGTGCTATTAGTTGCAATTTTGGGAATTTATTTTAACTCAAATGCTGATGGCGGTGCTCTGACTTTCAATATCTTGGAAATTGCCAAAGTGAATATCCCTTTTGAAGTCCAAAAACTATTTTTCCCATTGACATTTATTGGTTTTGCTGTAATTGGGGCATTGTTCCCATTTCATACTTGGTCTCCCGATGGTCATGCTTCAGCCCCAACAGCCGTTTCAATGCTACACGCTGGAGTTCTAATGAAATTAGGAGGTTATGGTGTGTTCAGAGTTGCAATGTATTTATTGCCAGAGGGAGCTCAATATTGGTCTTGGTTCTTTATCATTTTAGCGACCATTGGGGTTATTTATGGCGCATTTTCCGCCATTAAACAAACCGATTTAAAATACATCAACGCTTATTCATCAGTGAGTCATTTGGGATTGGTATTGTTTGCCTTATTGATGCTTAACAAAACAGCGTGGAACGGCGCTATTTTACAATCACTCTCCCACGGATTCATGACTGCCCTTTTCTTTGCTTTAATAGGAATGATCTATGAAAGAACCCATACTAGAGACGTAAGGAAGCTCGGTGGATTGCTTAAAGTAATTCCATTTATTTCGGCCATTTATGTTATTGCGGGCTTAGCATCCTTAGGCCTCCCGGGGTTTAGCGGATTTGTAGCGGAAATGAACATTTTTGTTGGTGCATTTGAACATGAAGATATGTTCTATAGAATAGCAACTGTTGTTTCAGTTTCTGCCATTGTGGTTACCGCTGTTTATATTTTACGCGTCGTTGGGATCATGCTTATGGGACCTGTTGTGAATGAAGGGTTCTTGACCTTGGAAAAGGTTACTTGGTACGAGAAATTGGGGATTTTATTATTGCTGATTCCAATAGTAGGAATGGGTGTTGCACCCTTATGGTTAAGTGATATGATTTTAGAAAGTTTACATCCTTTTATACAGGGTGTTTTATAAAGTAATGGAGAATGGATTTTAGTAACTTTTTATTGATGCGTCACGAAATAATACTTTTGGCAATTACACTCTTGCTGATTGTTGCTGAAGTGTTTATTCCACAAAACAAAAAACCAAGTATTGTTCATTTGGCCATTCTTTTATTTGGGATACATACTATTATTGGGTTTTTACCTGCCACCGATGGAAATCTATTTGGTGGTATGTTTAGAACCAATGGATTAATACATCTTTTCAAAAATGTGCTTAATGTAGGGGTCCTGATTCTTTTGCTACAATCTGCAGATTGGTTACAGGAAAAAATTGTTCGTCAAAATAAAGGGACAGAGTTCTTTATATTACTTTTTTCCTCCCTATTGGGCATGTATTTCATGATTTCTTCCGGCGATTTCTTAATGTTCTACTTAGGGTTGGAATTATCCACTCTGCCCGTTGCGGCATTAGCTGCCTATGAAACAGCCAATAGAAAATCGAGTGAAGCAGGGGTTAAATTGATCCTCTCCTCTGCTTTGGCATCGGGAGTATCCTTATTTGGTATTTCAATGTTATATGCAACCTCGGGATCCATCTATTTCAATGACATTATCCAAATGATAACTTCCACCGATTTGACCATTCTTGGAATGATATTGTTTTTTGCGGGATTGGCTTTTAAGATTTCCTTGGTTCCATTCCATTTTTGGACAGCCGATGTCTATGAAGGGGCACCAATTAGCATAGCATCCTTTTTATCAGTAATTTCAAAAGGAGCCGCCGTGTTCATTCTAATGATACTGCTATTTACGGTTTTAAAGCCATTGATGCATGTTTGGGAAAATATAATTTATGTCGTTGCGGTTTTGACCATGTTCATAGGTAATTTGTTCGCTTTACGACAACAGAACATGAAGCGTTTTTTGGCATTTTCGTCAATAGCACAGGCAGGATTCATTTTATTGGGATTGATTGCAGGCTCACAATTAGGAACTGCCACAGTAGTGTACTTTGTATTGATTTATGTGTTCTCAAATTTAGCCGCCTTTGGAGTGGTACAAGCTATTTCACTACAAACTGGTAAAGAGAATATCAATGATTACGAGGGGTTATACCGAACCAATCCCAATCTAAGTTTGGTAATGATGTTGGCCTTGTTCTCTTTGGCAGGTATACCCCCTGTCGCAGGATTTTTTGGTAAGTTTTTCCTGTTTACCGCGGCAGCGAGCCAAGGGTATTATGTTTTGGTTTTCCTTGCTGTAGTAAACGTGACCATCTCACTTTATTATTACCTTTTAGTAGTTAGGGCCATGTTCTTGAGAAAAAGCGATAATCCAATTCCGTTTTTCAAGAATAAAATCTATATGCGCCTTGGTCTATTGATTACGGTACTTGGTATTTTGGTTCTTGGTCTGTACAGTCCGTTGTATGACTATATTTATGAACTAAGTGGAATTTTTAATTAGAAATTATGGCACTCGGAGGAAAACATTTATTTGGCAGTATTGATGATACCAGGGTAACTTTCGTTGAAAAGAAAATTAGTGAAGATAGAAAGGATTTTCTAAAAAAGTTATTGGAGCACAACGGTTTCGAAGTGCTTATCCAAGAGGAAAAAAGACCTTCAGAGGAAGAGCCACAATTATACACAATAGGGGTAACAGATATGGTGTTCAACCCCACCATCTGGGTTTTTCAACGTAAATTAAGAACATTCGATGGTCGAAAGGTGACCCAGGATTATTGGAACCAACAAACTGAAGATACCCATCCACAGTACTGGAACAATGGAGGGTAACACTCTTTCCTTTTACATATAATACAAAAACAAGAAGGGCGTTATTTATAGTATAGGTTGCAATACAATCTATTAGACGCTATCCTATGAAATCAATTTCATTATTCTTCTTGGGAATATCGCTTATAATGGGTGCTGTTTGTTATTCCCAGGATATAGATGGGCCTAATTCCAAGCACGAAAGATGGGAATTCATATTAGAAGACACTGGAGATGTTCTGCAAATTGCCCTCCCAGTTTCTGCTGGGCTAATGACATTATTTGAAAAGGATTACAAGGGGACTAAGAAAATGGCCCTTTCCTATGGTACTACCTTGGCTGTAACTTATTCATTAAAGTATTTGACTAAAAAACAAAGACCGGAAGGTAGGAACCATTTTGATTCTTTCCCCTCGGGTCATACAGCCTCTGCATTTTCCGGTGCTTCTTTTATTCAACGTAGATATGGATGGAAATATGGCACCCCAGCCTACATATTAGCTACAGTTGTCGCACTTAGTAGAACAGAGGCTCCAGATGGTTATCATGATGGTTGGGATGTTCTGGCAGGAGCCGCCGTTGGTATTGGCAGTACTTATCTTTTCACTAAACCTTATTTTAAAGAACATATGAACGTAGGCCTCTCCGTTGGAAATGATACATATGTCTTGTCTTTTACTTATAGATTCTGATTCAATAAACTTTCTAATTAGCATTTTTAGGCCTTTTATTTAAGTAACTTCGTAGTTTGAAAAAATGCTAGTTTAATTCTATTGATATAAATCTTATTAGTTTTGACTGCATTTTTTACTTCAACTTTTTTTCGTCTTAAGTACATTTAAAAATGAAGGGTTTTTTACGAATACTGTATATTCTATTTATATTACTGTTTTATTTTTCTTGTAAGGAAGACAAAAATTCGGAATACAAAGAAATCCCTCCTGTAACCCTAGAGAAGATTTTCACCTCAACAAATCAAATTCCCGATGCAAATTTCCTAGGTGATGATGCGTGCAAAAAATGTCATGAAGAAGCCTATAAGGATTGGGAAGGGTCTCACCATGACAAAGCGATGCAATTGGCCAATAGGCAAACCATTTTGGCGGGCTTCAATGGTGAGAGATTTACCAGCCAAGGTGTTACATCTCGCTTTTATTCCAAAGGGGAAGAATTTTTCGTAAACACCGAGGGACCTGATGGTAAATACCACGATTATAAGATTGTTTACACCTTTGGTATAACTCCTCTACAGCAATACATTGTAGAGTTCCCAAATGGGAGATATCAATGTTTAAGAACGGCCTGGGATACCGAGAAAAACAAATGGTTTGATCTATATCCTGATTTTAAAGTCGTTCATTCAGAATGGTTGCACTGGTCTAGAGGTGGCTTAAATTGGAATACCATGTGTTCTGACTGCCATTCTACCAATGTCAGAAAAAATTATAATGCTGGCACCAATGGTTATGATACAAAATTTGCCCTAATAAATGTAAGCTGTGAAGCTTGCCATGGACCGGGAAAACAGCACGTAGACGAAGCCACACGGTTGGGTAAAGACTATAAACCGTCGGGATTGATGCAAATGACAGCAAAAACAGAGCCCAAGGAATTGGTAGATCAATGCGCAAGATGTCATATGCGAAGGGAACAAATTTCCGAACTGTTCAATTTTGAAGGCACCATGCTAGATCATTATTTTCCTCAATTAATAACTGAGCGACTTTACCATATTGACGGTCAGATTTTGGACGAGGACTATGTATATGGTTCCTTTGTTCAAAGCAAAATGTACCAAAATAATATTAGCTGCAAGGACTGTCATAACCCACATTCTTTAGAACTCAAGTTTGAGGGCAATAACCTTTGTGCCCAATGCCATATTCCGGAAAAATACGACACTCCAAAGCACCATTTTCATGAGGTTGGCTCCGAGGGTGGTCAATGCATTAATTGCCACATGACCGGACGCTTTTATATGGGGAATGATTTTAGGCGTGATCACAGTTTTAGAATTCCCCGTCCCGATCTAAGTTTAAAATATGGTACCCCAAATGCCTGTATTCAATGTCATGAAGACAAGGATAATGAATGGGCATGGCAAACTTTCCAAGAACAGTACGGTATTCCGGATTACCAACATTTTTCAGAACTCTTGGCCCATGGTCTTAGTGGCAATCCAGAAGGAAAAAAATCGCTGTTGACACTGATTAAAGACAGTTTACAGCCCGAGATTGCACGGGCATCGGCAGTCCGGGGATTTCAGTATTATCTGAATCCTGATGATATCGTGAATCTAAGGACTTTCTTGAATGATTCATCCCCAATTGTAAGAGCAGCGACTTTAGATGTATTTGGAGAATTGGATAGTACTGACTATGTCACTTACTTAATTCCCCTTTTAAAGGATGAAAAAAGATCCGTAAGGGTAAAAGCCTTTTTTGCCCTGGGTGCGCTTAACGAGCATCAAATACCTGAGGATTATAAAGAAATATATGAAAAGGTAAAATCGGAATTCTTTACCTATTTACAGGCCACTTCTGAATTTGCGGGAGGAAAAGCCAAAGAAGCTAATTTTAATTTAAAAAAAGGAGACTTAGCGTTAGCAATTAAAAATTATGAAGATGCACTGAGAATAGATAATCTTAATAATATAGTAAGAACCAGCTTAGCTACGCTATATTATAGAAATGGCCAACTGCTTGAGGCTGAGCAGACATTTAAGACCATAATAGAACAAGAACCCGGATATGGTCCCACCTATTTTTCCTTGGCTTTATTATTTGCAGAATCAGGAAGAAACAAAGAAGCCATTCAACAACTTGAAAAAGCCATTGTCTACATGCCAGAAAACCTTAGGGTATATTACAACCTTGGTCTGCTCTACGATAGTACAAATGAAAGGGTAAAAGCTAAGGAAACACTTTTAAAAGGCCTTAAGATATCACCTACAAATGAGGAGTTGCTCTATACCTTGGCATATTTCTTTTCAAAATATGGTGAAATCGAAAAAGCAAGGGAGATAGGCTCCCAACTTGTTCAAATGCATCCGAATAATACTAATTATGCAGCCTTTCTTCAACAATTACAGG
>JAAETN010000194.1 GCA_024228355.1 Maribacter sp.
AAATGCTCTTTGAACGACATCACTGGTGCTTGCGTTAGGATTATCAAGACTTTTCCACGAATTATTCACAAGAAGCCAAAGACTTCTAGCAGAACCTGGTGGGTAGGCAAGCAATTCAAGCCAATATTTGGTTGCTATGCCGCTTGATATTTTCGTTTGCGGTTTTAACAGAGAAATAGCTTTTTCTAAATCCGGTCTATTCCCAATTCGTTGGGTTTTTGGACGCCCTGTTGCTTCCGACTGGGGCGAACCTGTGGTGCGCAAAACATCCCTTAATTGAGTAAAAGATAGCGGGAGACCGCCACGTGTTTTTTGGATGCTCTGAAGGCAGGCAACGGCACCAACCACAATTGGCGAAGCACTGGAAGTCCCACTAAAAAATTTGGTATACCACTTGTTTTTATCCGAGCCTCCCTGCAAGTTGCCATATCCTGTAGATGTAACCTCCCGCCCCCAACCTTGGGCATCCACTATAGCACCGTAGTTTGAAAAAGAAAGCCGGGACCGGTCTGGACCATAATTTCCACTTGGAGGTGCTCCGGCCCCAATTATAATCGCTCCCGAATCTCGACTATTCCGGTTGAACTTACCTTGATAAACTGAATCATCAAGATTTTGAGAACCATTACCGGCGGCAGCGATGACAATTACCCCTTTTGAAGTAGCATATTTAACTGCGTCAAAGTCTGCTGACCACCATTCAATGGGTATATAACCGAATTGTCCAGAACCAGTCGCGTTAGGGCCAGGCCTGTGGAGTTCTATTAGTATGATGTCGCCTTTACCCAACTTATCGGCCGCTGTTTTTATTGCCTTGGAGGAAGAATTACCAACCCCAAAAATCGATACAGCGCTAAACTTCGCATCTGGGGCAATACCTTTGATCCCAATTTGATTTGTATCGCCACTTATTTCACCTTGGACGGCAGTACCATGGTTTTCCCAAGATAAATTACTCGTAGGGGTACCGCCCACGACCCCTCCTTGGTTCTGAAGCAAATCTTCATGGCTAAAGTTCCATGCACCCTCAATATCAATTACTTGTGCTTTGTCTCCTTTACCTCCACTCAATGTCCAAGAATAAAAGGCATCAACACCTTCGGGCGCCGCTTTCAGGTAGCCCTGCATGGATGTGAAATCCGGGGTGTCGGGAGGGGATTCATCGGATACTATTGCAAGCGGTTCGTCAAAAAGGGCCGGCAGTGCAGGCGGTTCGATATAAACTTCATCAACAAGAGGTAGTTTTTCAAGAGTCGCGCAAATACTTTTTGCCTGTTTCAAGTCTTTTGCAGTAATACCATAGTATCCGGATAAAGGAGGAACCTCCGTACCAGAGCTTGCCGCTAAGCTCGCAACCTCTCTTTCAAGCGCATCCTCGGTTTGTTCAAACAATCTCCTAACTTCAATATTGGGGTGTTCTTCTAATAAATCTTTAAGACTTCCTACATTCGATCCCGTAGCAGAAACAAATTTAGAATCGGTAAACCTTATTCCCGAATCGCGCTTAAACCTGACTATAATTTGCTCTCCATCACCAGGTGATGGAATAACGACACCAACTTCTTCTTTTTCCTTGTTTTTCCCTTTCATGTTTTTTCCTCTTGAAAAATTTTTACTATTCAAAAACAATTATTGAATAAGACGAAAACAGTTTTTACTTTGAGAATGGATACTTCTTCTACGCATTCATAACATCCCACCTCCTTCCTCACTTTTTTCAATAACATTTAGATTCCGAAATATTCCTTATCAATTATAAAAAATCATTTCCTCTCTGGTGGAATTCAAAAACGTCCAAGGATAATAGAGACAACGCCTATTTACATTGACCCATTTAACACCCTACAACAGGTTGGGCTGAAAGGCTTCTCCTTTCCACGCTCATTCAATAAAAAATTATTAACGTTACAGTATCCCACCCTTGTTTAGCTTTTTAATGACATCGTTATCGCCCCAATAAATTAAAAACCTATAATTAATAGAGGGCAATACAACATAAGTTGCCATTACTAAAACGTTCACAATCAGGGAATTATTGTAGGAGCAAATACAGTACCATTTTCTTTTTGAAAACAGCAGTCTCGTAAGTGCTTGTACAATAAAGAGAGAATGGAAATAGCTGAAATCCAGGATTGCATTTTGTTATAACAAAATAACAAAAAATGTTATAAGGCCATAACAAAAGTTAGGAATGATTGCTGTCATACCATACCGCTGGGTACTGGTTTCTAGGAAGAAAACAACATAATGTGCCCTTATAGGACATTCACAATCACGGTATTATATAAAACAAGAAATGATATGCCATAGTAAAATTTTGACGTAATTGAGAACATATTCCTATGTCATTTATGTGATAATGTATCTTATGGAAAACCAAGTACTCGTTCCAAGCATCTGCTCTAAATTGGCGGTGATGTGGGCGAGAAATTCTGAACCGATCCCAAATATATCAGGTAAACCGCTGGAGCCAGGGAGCCGTTTTGTGAAAATCAATTCATGAAGGTAATAGAAAAAAGCAGACGAAGCAGCAAAGTGTGAATCGTGCTTTGGCACAACACCGCCGGAAAAATACATACCTTTATCTATCCCATGAATCACTGACTTGTGACTTGGAAATCTGCTAAAATACCTATTCTCGGACAGCCTGTCCAGGTGTAACCCTATTCATCCTGTAGGTCTCCTAATTTGAATTTATAATTACCATCGCCACTGACCATATCTTTTGCTATAAAATCTATAACTCCTAAACTACGAGTTATGGCAGGAGGATCATAATCTTGTGTCACTAGAAGCGCTGCTACAATTTCAGCCGAAAATGTACGTTTCACAGTACGAATACTCCACGTACCATCATTGTTTATAGAAGCATAAGACTTGCCAGGGCCACCTCTTTGATAAGGATGAATATACCACCTATCAGTCTTCACGTACACTAACACTTTATATTGCTCATATTCACTAGATTCTAACTCTGCAATGCTTCCTATAATTTGCCAATCTTGCTCTATTTCTAATATTCTAATAGATGGTGCTGTCTGGGAAAAAACAGACACAATAAATATGAAGGAGATTGAGAGGGTTCCAAAAACTAAGAAAATTGGATTACGGAATAATATTTTTGTTACTTTCATAGCTAATCTCCTAATAGCATTAATTATTAGAACAATATAATTCAATTATTGTCTACCTTCCACGTTTTAGACCTTGCAATATATTTTATTTGTTTAAAGCCTGAGACAGTGTCATAAGGCTTTAAACCTTTTGTCACAAGAAAAGCTGCTGCTTGTGTTGCGCCAACCATATGTTTTTCAGCTGTAATACTCCACGTACCATCATTGTTTATAGAAGCATAAGACTTGCCAGGGCCACCTCTTTTAAATGGATGAATCCACCATCTATCGTTTCTCCACGTATACAATATCACTTTATATTTATCATATGTAGAAGGGTCTAATCCTAAAATTTTTCCTTTAATTTCAACATTTATCTCTAAGTTCGAGATTTTCAGAGATATTTTTCCTTGAGAAGAAAGTGGTGTTTTCTCTTGAGAAGAAGGT
>JAAETN010000195.1 GCA_024228355.1 Maribacter sp.
CAAACATTCTCTTAGAAACTGTTGATTGTCCTCCTGTCGAAGTGAAAGTTTTTTAATTGGATCAATGTAAAGCATATGTATTGTAGATCTGAAAGAACCCGACATATCGCAAATTAATTTAAGTTCGCGCCTTTTATAGGGCACCAAATAATTAGTGGGGAACAGCACTTCTTTAGGTGCGTGGTATTTAAAACCTTCAGGTATGGCCAGCACTGGGCAACTAATATATTTTAGAACCTGCAAAGTATTACTGCCAAAAGTTATACTACGATCATTGGTTTCGCCCCTAGTGGCCATAACAACAATATCCATATTCTCCTGATTAACCAATTCATTGACTTCATCTATCAATGACCCAAAAGCTGATACTGCTTTATAGTTGTGCTGCGGATTAGGATAATGGTGTTTGATCTCTTCCAAGACCTTTTTCAATTGCTTTTCGGATTTTTGCGAGATTTTTTCTTTTAATTGTTCAAGCTGACTTCGTTTCGTCAATCTATCTTGTTGGTACACCTCATCGGCATAAGCGTGCATGACAAAAATTTCACTTTTTTCATACTTGAATACCTGGCAGGCATATTTTAAAGCGTTAAAGGCATTATCCGAAAAATCAGTGGGAACCAAAATCTTTCTCATGGCACAAGATTTTATAGTTTTATCAAAGTTAACTGTGATCAGATCCAAAAACCATGATATTGGTCAGTTAACGGCTATGTATATTTGATTAATTTGCAGTCGTAAAACTGAAAATATGAAGAGTAGTTTTAAAAAGATAATCAATTCGGAAACCCCAGTATTAGTAGATTTTTTTGCCGATTGGTGCGGACCCTGCAAAATGTTGGCCCCTATTCTCAAAGATGTAAAAGAGGAATTGGGTGATGCTGTTAAAATTATAAAGATTGATGTGGATAAAAATCAATCGATTGCTTCGAAATACAAGGTGAAAGGGGTACCTACAATGCTTTTATTCAAAGATGGAAAACAAGTGTGGCGGCAATCAGGGGTACTGCAGAAGAATGATATTATCCAAAATATTCAATCCCAAAAATGATTGAAGCTTAAAATCCTATTCGTGAAGCACCAGAAATGGAATATCCGTATGATAGCTTATTAGCTCTACCTTGGGTCTAAAAAGTATTCGCTGAAAGAAATTAAGATTCTTGGCGACCATGGCAATCATATCGATATCCCTGCTTTCGGTAAAACACTGTACCGCAGCTTCTAGATCTGTACCTGTAAGCGAATGAAAACTATGCTCGATATCCTTTAAAAAATCATTCAAGAATTCTTTGTTTTTTAACTGTTCCTCGCTCAACTCCTCTCCTTTTTTGGAAATATGGAGAACCCGTAAAATAGAATTGTTCAGGTTCACCATTTCAACAAGCGTATTGAGCACTTTCAAATCATACCCCAAATAGTAGTCTGTAGGAAAGGTGATTTCCACTGGTTTTTTGAATATCGCGTTTTCCGGCACAGCCAATAAAGGACATTTGACCTTAGTTATGACATCACCTGTATTGCTGCCCATAGTGACTTTCCTTAGTCCTGATGAGCCCTTGGTGCCCATGATGATCAAGTCTATTTTCTTGGTTTCAACTTCGCGCTTAATTGAATCAACGAAAAAGTCATGAAAAGCTGTAGTCACAAAAGAATGCTTAGCACTTGCAGGAATATTCTTGATGCGTAAAAGCAATTGATCAAGATTTTCTTTACTTTCTTTTAGTACGGATTCCCTCACCATTTGTGAAGACCCCTTAACTGAAGAACCTGCGCCCGAATAGCTGGGAATAGGATTTACATGAAGAAGATAAAAAGTACAATTGGTGTTTTCAAATAATTTAAGCCCATATTTTATGGCATTCCAAGCGTTTTTGGAAAAATCGGTGGGTACTAGGATTTGCAACATCTTTCAACTCATTTTGGTTTTGGCGGTAAATTTATAACTCTGGAAAATACAAAAAAATGATTACCATCATGTATTAAAATCAACGCTGTTTCTCAATAAATACGACTTAAGGTTTCTTCATCAAGGATTCTTATATTATGATCTTCCATAGCAATGAGTCCTTCTTTTTTGAAACTGGAAAGTGTACGTATTAAGGTTTCAGTGGCCATCCCTGCCACGCTAGCTAAATCACTCCGAAGAATATGCATGTTTCCTTGTTTGTCTTGTTGCAGCTTATCGGCAAACTTTAGTATTGTACTCGCTGTTTTTTTGCGTACAGAACCGTAGGCCATTTCCAATAATTGTTGTTTGGCATCAGTGAGGCTTTCTGCCAAAACATGCATCATTTCTAAAGCAAGACCATGATTTTCACGTAAAACGGCACTTAACTTTTCTTTATTCACACCAACAAGTATAGAATCTTCCATAGCGGTGGCGTATTCCTCATATATCTCATTTGCAGTCAACGAGGAGAATCCGAAAAATTCGTCGGCATTGTAAATTCCCGTTATCAATTCCTTGCCATTCTCATCTAATTTATGCGTCTTTACTATTCCCTTTACAATCAGGTAAACCATATGAACATTGCCGCCTTCACGGTATATTTCTTCACCTTGTAAAAACTCGTACTCTTCCCCATTATCATCCAAATAATTCTTGAAATCATGAATTGTCTTTATATCATCAACATTAATTTCATCAACCTTTTTAGGGCTTTCGAGTTCTTTTAAAATTGCAGCTCTAGCCAATCTACTTTCAATGGCATTAAAAAGATCCTTCTCTTCAAACGGTTTCGTCAAATAATCATCGGCCCCTAAATTCATTCCTTTACGAATATCCTCCTTTTCAGTCTTTGCCGATAAGAATATAAAGGGAATATGCATTGTGGATCTGTCTTTACCCAAATCTTCTAGCACTCCGTAACCATCTAATTCTGGCATCATAATATCACAGATAATGACGTTGGGCAAATGTGCTTTTGCCTCTTTAACGCCCTTCCTTCCATTTGAAGCCGTTACAACTTCATAATCTGAAAGTTCTAATAACTCAGCAGTATTTTCCCTGAGAACCGGATCATCTTCAATCAATAAAACTTTTCTCATGCCTTATGGTTTTGTTGTGCATTTATTATTTCTCCAATCGGAAGTTCCACTGTAAATGTGCTTCCAATCCTCTCTTTACTACTAAAATAAACCTGACCTCCCAGATTGTCTATATGACTTTTGATTATATTTAGACCAATCCCTGTTCCCTGGTTCAAAAGCACATTTTCAGCTCTAAAATAGCGCTCAAAAATGTGTTTCTGATCTTTCTCCGGAATACCTATTCCTTGATCTTTGATTTTCAAGATCATTTTATTCTTCTCGATTTCTATTAGGATATCAATCTCAGAATCCTCTGGGGAGTACTTGACCGCATTATATATAAGATTGGTAATTATCAAAGTCACGATTTTCTCATCTTGATAAATCAACACATCATCTATATTTTGGGGGTAGTTTATACGTTGGCCACTTTTCAACAGCATATTGGCATTATAAACCACCTCATTGACCACCTTATTTAAAGAAAACTCTGTGAACTTATAAATCTCCTTGCCTTTTTCAAGTCTTTCTATAGAGAGAAAATCAGTTAAAATCCCATTCAGGTATTTTACCTCACCGAATATTGTCTTTAAGTGTTTATCTCGTTTGTCTTGCTGGTCAGTGCCGTTATATTTGCCAACCAGTGTGGCAGAAGTAAGAATACCACTAAGAGGAGTTTTGAATTCATGAGATACCAAGGAAAGGAATTTAGTCTTAAGTTCATTCAATTCGCGCTCCCGCTGTAATGTAAACATCATCTTCTTTTCTGCCTCTTCCCGCCTTTTTATCTCCTTTTTAAGCATTGCTACCGTCTCCCTCAACTCTAGGGTACGTGTTTTGATCTTATTTTCTAGATGCTCATTAAGTTCTTTTATTTTAAAGTCGCGTTTGCTTATTTCGGTCTGATCAAATACAAGAGCCAGAACATAGTCAATTTCATAAATAGTAAAAGGATTTAGACTTATCTCTATCGGAAACTGTTCTTTATTCTTTCG
>JAAETN010000196.1 GCA_024228355.1 Maribacter sp.
ATGCAAATAAACTGGGCTATAATGTTATTGTCTGTGTTTCCGATGAGTCTTTTGATAAAGAAGTGATTAATATGGAAATGTTAGCCAATGGTAGCGTTGATGGTTTTATTATGTCATTGTCCGCTGAAACACAAAAAAAGAATGACTTTAACCATCTAAAGGAAATTATGGAACAAGGAATTCCATTTGTGCTTTTTGACAGGGTAACCAATGAAATAGATTGTGACAAAGTATTGATCGATGATAAGGAAGCTGCCTTGTTAGCTGTAAACAAATTCATTAAAAATGGCAGAAAGAAAATTGCCTTGGTAACCACCGAGGATTATTTTAGTGTGAGCAAGGCACGAGAGGCAGGTTATAGGGAGGCACTTTCAACAAGTAATTTAAAGATAGATGAGAGTCTTATTTTGAAATTACCATTTATGGACGTGGATGAAAATGCCTTAAACGAGTTTTTTAATAATCATGATATTGATGCAGTTTTATGTGTCAATGAAATATTTGCTATTCATTGTATGAACCTTGTTCAAAAAAAGGGGATGAGAATTCCTGAGGATATCTCCTTTATTGGTTTTACAGACGGTATTCTTTCAAAATACGCCATTCCGGGTTTAACCTCAATTGCCCAACATGGGGATAAAATGGGTGAAGTCGCGGCTAAAATGCTTATCGAAAAAATAGAACATGAAAGTGAGGATGAAGAAGAAGTAGGGACTTTCCGTACAGAAATAGTAGAGACCACGCTCATAGAAAGAGGTTCAACAATCAACTAATTAAAAAATCGATTAATGTACGAAGTGGGATTTATTTTTGATTTGGATGGAGTTATTGTTGATACTGCCAAATATCATTACTTAGCATGGAAAAAACTTGCCAATGAGTTGGGTTTTGAGTTTACAGTTGACCAAAATGAAATGTTCAAAGGTGTAAGCAGAAAACGCTGTTTGGAAATTTTATTGGATATAGGGAATATAAATGCTACCCAAGAACAATTTGATAAGTGGATGGTTGAAAAAAATCTAGACTATCTCGATTATATTAATAAAATGGATGAATCGGAAATTTTGCCTGATGTTCAAAGAATCCTCAAATATTTAAAAAAACAAAATATTCCGATTGCCCTAGGGTCGGCAAGTAAAAATGCCAAACCAATTTTGGAAAAAGTGAAATTGTTGGAGTATTTTGATTTTATCGTTGACGGAAATAGTGTAACAAAAGCCAAGCCAGACCCAGAGGTTTTTTTGATAGCAGCTGAAAACATGGGATTAATGCCTGAAAATTGTATCGTTTTTGAAGATGCCGTAGCCGGTATTGAAGCGGCTAATAATGCAAAAATGATTAGTATAGGCATAGGTGAGGAAAAGATATTAAAAGAAGCGGATTTTAATTTTAACGACTTCACGGAAATCGATTTGAGTTTTATTAAAAAATTACTGAACAACAAATAAATGAATCAAGAATATATAATAGCGGATAATTGGTCGATCATTGAAGAAGGGTTTGATCAAGAAACGGTAAAATCCTCTGAAAGCCTTTTTAGTCTTGGGAACGGGGCAATGGGACAACGTGCCAATTTTGAGGAAACCTATTCAGGCCCTACTTTTCAAGGTAGTTATATTGCCGGCGTCTATTATCCCGATAAGACAAGGGTAGGTTGGTGGAAAAATGGGTATCCGGAATATTTTGCCAAAGTTTTGAATGCGCCAAGTTGGATTGGCATTAATGTCATGGTAAATGGGGAAATTCTTGATCTCTTTACATGTTCAAAAATAACCGATTTTCGTCGCGAATTGAATATGAAGGAAGGATGGTATCGGCGAAGTTTTTGTGCAACCTTGCCAAATGAAATAACCATAAAAGCTAATATAATGCGGTTCTTAAGTCTTGATTTGGATGAACTGGGAGCCATCAAGTACGAGATTGAAGTTGTTGATGCCGATGCTGAAATAACTTTTATACCTTATTTGGATAGCGGCATTACCAATGAAGATAGTAATTGGGATGATAAGTTTTGGAACACCACTTCGGTAACTTCAAAAGGCAGTAGGGCCTATATTGAGGCCCATACCATGAAGACGAATTTTGAGACCTGTACTTTTATGGAGGCCCAATTATTTCATAAAGAAAAAAAAATTGAAATCAATCCGTCAGAAAAAAAAGAAGAAACCTTTGTTGGGCATGTATACTCCCATAATGTAAAGCAGGGGGAAACTTTATCCTTGCATAAATTTGGTGGATATACGGTCTCTCGGAACCATAAATCAACAGAACTTATCAATGTTGCCAATGCGGCTTTAAAAGAAGCCCTTGAATTGGGTTTTGATACGTTACTTGAAAATCAGAAAAAGGCTTGGGATACCATTTGGCAAATGAGTGATATAACCATTGAGGGCGATGTTAAAGCGCAGCAAGGTATCCGATTCAATATTTTTCAATTGAATCAAACGTATCTAGGAAAGGATTCCAGATTGAATATTGGTCCCAAAGGTTTTACTGGTGAGAAATATGGCGGAAGTACCTATTGGGATACCGAGGCCTATTGCATTCCATTTTATATGGCCACCAAAGATCATAATGTAGCCAGGAATTTATTAAAGTATCGCTATGAACATTTAGAAAAGGCGATTGAAAATGCACAAAAGCTAGGTTTCAGTAATGGTGCAGCACTTTACCCAATGGTCACCATGAATGGTGAAGAATGCCATAACGAGTGGGAGATTACCTTTGAGGAAATACACAGGAATGGTGCAATTGCTTTTGCAATTTATAATTACTACCGTTTTACCGGGGATTATACCTATATCCCGGAAATGGGCCTTGAAGTCTTGATAGGTATTGCCCGTTTTTGGTATCAAAGGGCAAATTATTCAGAAAGTAAAGAACAGTATGTGATTCTAGGGGTTACAGGTCCTAATGAATATGAGAATAATGTGAACAACAATTGGTATACGAATTACTTGGCCAAATGGTGTATTGAATATACTGTGGAGCAACTGCAAAAAGTCAAAGATGGATATCCCGATGATTATGCACGAATCATTGGGCATACCAATTTAACTTCTAACGAGACCGATGAATGGATGAATGTTGCTAAAAAATTATATTTCGCATTCTCCAACAAATACGATGTTTATTTACAGCAAGATAATTTTTTGGATAAGGAACTTATTACGGTTGAAAATTTAGATAAATCTGAACGTCCAATCAATCAGAAATGGAGTTGGGATCGTATTTTACGTTCACCTTATATTAAACAGGCAGATGTACTCCAAGGTTTCTATCTATTTGAGGATCATTTTACATTGGAGGAGTTGCAAAGGCATTTCGATTTCTACGAACCTTTCACGGTGCATGAATCATCACTTTCTCCTTGTGTCCACAGTATTCAGGCTGCAAAATTAGACCGCATGGATCAAGCATACAGATTTTATCTACGAACCTCAAGACTGGATCTTGATGATTATAATAAGGAAGTTGAAGAAGGGCTCCATATTACTTCAATGGCAGGAACATGGATGAGTATTGTTGAAGGTTTTGGGGGCCTTAGGGTTTTAGAAGATAAATTATCGTTTACTCCCAGAATTCCGAAGGGTTGGAAGTCATATTCGTTTAAAATAAACTTCAGAAATAGAATACTAAAGGTCATAATAACGAAAGAAGAAACAAAGTTTATATTAGAAGGTAGTGAGCAAATGTCAATTCGATTGAACGGCAAACGTCTTGAATTGAAGCCTAATGAAGAAGTTTCAGCATAGAATGAACAATTTTAGATTCTATCCAATAATTTTCATTGCCTTGATAGTTCAGGGTTGTAACACCAATAAAAACGCTCCAAGTATGTCATCCCAGGAAAAAGGAAAGAAAAAAGATGTTATCTATCAAGTATTCCCTAGACTTTTTGGAAACACGAATACTACCAACAAACCTTGGGGTTCAATTGAAGAAAACGGAGTAGGAAAATTTTCAGATTTTACAGAAAAGTCACTTAAGGAAATCAAAGACTTAGGGGTTACTTACATTTGGTATACAGGTGTTCCGCACCATGATGTTATCACTGATTATAGCGACTATGGTATTTCAAACGATGATCCAGATATCGTTAAAGGTAGAGCTGGCTCACCTTATGCGGTTAAAGATTACTATAATGTAAATCCTGATTTGGCCAATGATCCTGGAAATAGATTGGGAGAATTTAAAAGTTTAATAGAAAGGACCCATGATGCTGGACTAAAGTTGCTAATTGACATTGTACCCAATCATGTTGCTAGGAATTATGAGGGACAATCGACCCCAGAGGGTCTTAGGCCTTTTGGTGCTACTGATGATACCGCAGTAGAATATAAACGGGACAATAATTTTTATTACAAACCCAATGAGGCTTTCAGGATTCCTGAATGGGAGAATGACTACCTGCCGTTAGGTGGCGATAAACATGAATTGTCCGATGGTAAGTTCGAAGAGAATCCTGCTAAATGGACTGGGAATGGTTCTCGTATGGCACAACCCAATATGAACGATTGGTACGAAACCGTGAAAATAAATTATGGGGTACGACCTGATGGGTCCTATGATTTTGACACCTTACCAAATGATTTTGCGGACAGGGATTATAAGGCGCATTTTAACTTTTGGTCTACTAAAGATGTGCCTAGTTCATGGGAAAAGTTCAAGGATATTGCACTCTATTGGTTAGCAATGGGAGTTGATGGTTTCCGGTTTGATATGGCTGAAATGGTGCCTGTGGAATTTTGGAGTTATATGAATTCCAGCATCAAAATGAAAAATGTTGATGCTTTTCTTTTGGCCGAGGTATATAATCCACAATCGTATCGTGATTATATTCATAAGGGTAAAATGGATTATCTCTATGATAAGGTCGAGATGTACGATTCCTTAAAACATATAATGCAAGGCCATGGCTGGACAGACCATATTCCGGTGGTAAAGAATAATTTGAAGGATATTGAGCACCACATGCTTCATTTTCTTGAAAATCATGACGAACAGCGAATTGCAAGTCCTGAATTTGCAGGTGATGCAAAAAAGGGGAAACCGGCTATGGTAGTTTCGGCGACAATGAGTACATCACCAACAATGATATATTTTGGGCAGGAAGTAGGGGAACCGGGGAATGAAAATGCAGGATTTGGACAGCCAACACGTACTTCAATTTTCGATTATATTGGTGTTCCCCATCTTCAACGCTGGGTGAATGATAAGAAATTTGATGGGGGCCAGCTGTCCATTACAGAGAAAGATCTTCGGGATTTTTATAAAAAACTACTGAACTTTACAATAAATAGTGATGCTCTAATGGGTAATTATCAGGATATTCATTATTACAATCGGGATCATACTGAGAATTATAACCATCGTGTATTATCCTATGTGCGATGGTCTGAAAGCGAGAAATTGATTGTGATAGCTAATTTTGATTCGTATGAACACTATACTTTTGAACTGAAAATTCCCAATGACATAATAAACAACTGGGGATTAAAAGAAGGTTCCTATGAAATATTGGAACAGTTATATGGCAATAAAAATTCTCCACTCGAAGTTAATGATGGAATTGGAATATTGAAGATTGAAATTGAACCTTTGGAATCGTTTATTTTTAAAATTCAATAAAAAAAGACAATGCTAATTGCATTGCCCTTTTATTCATGGATTAAATTTCTTTTTTTGCTTTACTTATTGGTAGCTTTATAGACCATGGCAATAACAGCACCGATAATTCCATAGAATATAATTTCAATTACACCTTCGGCAATATGGCCTGTAAAGTCCATTAGTTCGTTAACACCGTAATTTAGCAATCCCATGCCAAATCCTGTAAAAATACCTATCCAAACACCGAATTGGAACCCTTCTTTGGCGCTATGAACACCTCTTGCCCATTTCCCATAAATTGAACTTAAGGCAAATGCCCCAATCAAATTGCCCAAAGCTATAAAAAGCATATCGGGTGTTTCCTTCATAAAATTATTCAAGGTGTGTCCTTCAAAAAAATCTTCTGTGGCAAACCCCCAAATGGCATAGCCCAAAAAAAACATGACTGCGAAACCGGCCAAGGTAGCCAGTAAATTTTGTTTTGTAAACATAGTCGTAAATTTTATGGGTTATTGTCTTAAATATAATCAAAAATCACGTATAGAGAAAAAAACGATTGTTTATCTAGCTGATTTGCTGTGTGTTATGAAAGTTATAGCATGAAATGATATATTGTGTGCATATCTATTTCCCAAATTATATTACCGTTTGTATCTTTGAAAAATAATAGAATAACATGAAATATTTTACAAAGATTACGCTTCTTTTACTTTGCTTAATTTTATTACAAAGTTGTAGTATGAAAGAAAAGCCTTTGGTCATTGGTCATAGGGGAGCTATGGGCCATGAAACCGAAAACACCTTAGCTTCTGTCAAAAAAGCGATTGATTTGGAAGTTGACATGATAGAGATTGATGTTTTCAAAATAAAAAGTGGGGAGATTGCAGTTTTTCACGATCAATTTGTAGATCGTCTTGCCAATGGAGGAGGGAATATAGAAGAGTACAATTTTTTTGAATTAAGAAAATTGATATTGGATGGTAACCATAGAATCCCAATTCTTCAGGATGTTTTGAAACTTATTGATAGTAAAGTTAGATTGAATGTTGAATTAAAAGGCAAAGGAACATGCGATAGGGTCAATCATATTCTGAAATATTACGTAAATAAGCAAGGATGGGCCTTGGACAATTTCTTGATTTCAAGTTTTAATTGGGAGGAATTAAGGGAGTTTAGGAGAATAAACAAAGATATTCCGATTGCCATATTAACTGAGGGTAATCCATTGGATGCTATTGATATTGCTAATGAATTAAATGCCGAAGCTATTAATCCAGATTTTGAAAAATTGGATGTAGAAATGGTTGCCAAAATCAAGGAAGCAGGTTTTAATATTTATACTTGGACCCTCAATGAGCCTTCAGAGATAGAAATCGCAAAGTCATGGTCTGTCGATGGTATTATTACCGATTACCCAGAACGAGTGAATTAATGTTCGATATTATAATAGTTGGTGGAGGTGCGTCCGGGTTTTATACGGCCATTAATATAGCCGAGTTGAACTCTGATCTTAATATCGCCATTTTAGAGAAAGGTAAGAATGTACTCCAAAAGGTAAAGATTTCGGGTGGTGGGCGCTGTAATGTCACCAATGCCGAACCAGACCCAAAAGAATTGATCAAGAACTATCCCCGTGGGGAGAAAGAACTCTTAGGACCCTTTTATACATATAACAATCAGGATACGGTTCAGTTTTTCGAATCAAGGGGGGTGCCATTAAAAACAGAGGAGGACGGAAGAGTATTTCCGGTATCTGATTCTTCCCAAACCATCATCGATTGTCTTTTGAATGAGACGAGTCGATTGGGCATCAAGGTTATCAAACAAAGCCCAGTAACTAATATTGAACCAATATGCAGTGAAGGGCAAAGTAGTTTTTGGAATATAACCACAAATATAAATCAATATCAGTGTAGAAAAGTAGTACTCGCTACTGGGAGTAATCTCAAAATTTGGAAATTGATTGCAAGTTTGGGCCATAAAATAATTCCCCCAGTGCCATCTTTATTCACATTTAATATCAAGGATGAACGTATTTCTGGCAATCAAGGAGTGAGTACTCGTGCAAAAGTAGACGTACTGCCAAAGCATAATTTTAGCCCTGAAATCACCCTGAAACTAAAAAGTAAGAAGGCGGAAAAAATCCTTTTAAGCGCCGAAGGATCATTACTGATTACGCACTGGGGATTAAGTGGCCCAGTAATATTAAAATTATCAGCCTGGGGTGCTGTTCTATTGAATAATTTAAAATATAAATTTCCTATTAGTATAAATTGGTTACCAGATTATCATCAAGGATCTGTATTATCATTGTTGATGGAAATTAAAGAAATTGAAGCAAGGAAGACAGTATTGAGAACCAAAGCTGTTGAAATCCCCAGGCGGTTATGGATCAACCTGGTTAGGGCTTCAGGAATAGCAAAGGATGAAAAATGGGCCGATGTGACCAAAGATAAGCTACAAAATTTGGCAAATGAACTGACTAACGGTAGATTTATGGTTGACGGTAAAAGTACATTTAAGGAAGAATTTGTGACTGCAGGTGGCATTGACCTTAAAGAAATCAATTTTAAAACTTTTGGAAGCAAAATTCATGAAAACCTATTTTTTGCAGGAGAAATTATTAATGTTGATGCCATTACTGGGGGATTTAATTTTCAAAATGCCTGGACAGGAGGTTATATTGTCGCCCAAGCAATTGCCAAAAATGATTAATTTACAGGAATGACCTATATCGCACTTTTAAGGGGAATTAATGTAGGTGGTCATAAGAAAATCAAGATGGCTGATTTACGACTTCTTTTTGAAGGATTGGGATATAAGGATGTTATGACCTACATACAAAGTGGCAATGTAGTTTTCAAAAGTGATGTCAATGGGATAAGAAAACTAGAAAATCAAATTTCTGAAGCCATTAAAAGTAATTATGGGTTTGAAGTACCTGTTTTAGTAAAGACCAGAACAGAGATCAACAAAATATTGGGCAATAATCCATTTAAAGATCCTGAAGACCTTGCCAATAATAAAGTCTATTTCGTTTTACTGAAAGAAATACCTCATAGAGACGATATCGAAATGACATCGAAAATAATTTTTGAAAATGAAAAATTCGTTATCTCACGAGAATGTGTTTTTATAAGATATGATGTGGGAGCAGGAAAGGCTAAATGCGGTATTAATTTTTTTGAATCCAAGTTGAAGGTTGCTTCAACATCCCGCAACTATAGGACTATGACCAAGTTATTGGAATTGTCTTCCAATTAATTCAATTCCCAGATTTTATAATTCAAAGCTGTCGCAAAGCAAACCCATAGAAAATAGGGAACAAGCAACCAAGCAGCCACTTTGTTAATAATCCTAAACCAACGTATGGTCAAAACAAGAAGAATGAGCAGGGTAATGATAACAACAAGTGCCCAAGAAGGTTCTTTCAGACCAAAGAAAACAATACTCCAAGAAGCATTTAAAAGCAATTGAAACCCAAAATGGTACAAAGCTGTTTTGACCCATAAATGATGAAATCCCTTGGACCAAACCAAACCGACCGCTAGTCCCATCATTATATAAAGTACAGTCCATACCGGCGCAAATATCCAATTTGGGGGATTAAAACTAGGTTTGTTCAAAGTCACAAACCAATCATTGACAGAGCTTTGAGTCGCGAAACTTGATAGAAAACCAATGACCAAGCATACTAATATTGAAATAGCGATATAGGTTAGTTTCTTATTCAATTGATTGGAGATTATTCCCTAAAATAGTGATTAAATTTTATGGGCGCTATTCAAAACCACTTAAAAACTATCTTTGCCTAAAATTCTTTTTCTATGACCATTAAAGATTTTATCCCCCTAAAATACAGTCAACAGGTTCAGCAAGGGAAAGTAACCTATAAAGCGCCAAGTAATATTGCATTGGTTAAATATTGGGGTAAAAAGGCGGACCAGATTCCCGCCAATCCATCAATCAGTTTTACCTTGGATGCTTGTGCGACAACCACATCAATTGCATATACAAAATTAGAAGAGCCAAATAATAGAATTTCGTTCGAATTATTTTTTGAAGGAAAACCCAAGGAGGATTTTAAGCCCAAAATTCAAACTTTTTTTACTAGAATTGAAGAATATGTACCTTTTTTAAAGGCTTACCACCTCAGAATAGAAACATCAAATTCCTTTCCACACAGTAGCGGAATTGCATCTTCAGCTAGCGGCATGGCTGCTTTGGCATTGTGTCTGGTACATATAGAAAAAGAAATGAACCCAAAGATGAATGATAACTTCTTTAATCACAAAGCATCTTTTCTGGCTCGCTTGGGATCTGGGAGTGCCTGTCGGAGTATTGAAGGGGATGTAATCCAATGGGGCGAACATAAAGATACGGAAGGTTGCTCTAACTTATATGGTATCAAGTATCCTTATAAAGTGCATAATGTATTTCAAAATTATTATGATACAATACTGCTAGTAGATAAAGGCCAAAAAAAAGTTAGTAGTACAGTAGGCCACAATTTAATGCGTAATCATCCTTTTGCTGAACAAAGATTCGACCAAGCGCATGAAAATCTGTCTAAATTAAAAACCGTTTTTGCCTCTGGAAATTTAAATGATTTCATAAAAATTGTTGAAAGTGAAGCACTGACATTGCACGCTATGATGATGACCAGTATGCCCTATTTTATCTTGATGAAACCAAAAACTTTGCAAATCATCAATAGAATATGGGAGTTTCGGGCGTCTACCAAAACCCATGTTTGTTTCACATTGGATGCTGGTGCAAATGTGCATGTGCTATATCCCGAAAATGAGAAAGAGGAAATATACCAATTTATTAAGGATGAGTTAGTTGCATTTTGTGAAAACGGACAGTATATTTGCGACAGAATTGGTTTCGGAGCCAAAAAAGTGTAACTTTTAATCAAAATTAGTCAGTATAGGTACATTCTATAATTTCGAATCGTTGTAAAACCTATGAAAGGACCATTATTTTATTCTAAAATTTTACTTTTTGGGGAATATGGGATCATTAAAGATTCCAAAGGACTCTCTATCCCCTATAACTTTTTTAAAGGCGCCTTGAAGAAAGATGAAAACCCATCGAAAGAGGCTATAAAATCTAATGGTTATTTAAAGGAATTTGTCTCGTATTTAGAGCATATTCAAATTGAAGAACCACAATTGGTAACCTTTGATTTTGAAAATCTGAAAAATGACGTGAACGTGGGAATGTATTTTGATAGTTCAATACCGCAGGGATATGGTATTGGGAGTAGCGGTGCATTGGTTGCTGCTATTTATGATAAATATGCGAATGATAAAATCACCGTTCTGGAAAACCTTACACGTGAAAAACTGCTGAGGTTAAAAACTATTTTTGGAAAAATGGAATCATTTTTTCATGGTAAATCATCAGGTTTGGATCCTCTGAACAGCTATTTGAGTTTGCCCATCTTAATTAATTCCCAAGAAAATATAGAATCTACCAGTATTCCTTCTCAAAACCAAGAGGGGAAAGGGGCCGTATTTTTATTGGACAGTGGTTCTACTGGGGAAACAGCGCCTATGGTACAGTTGTTCATGGAAAAAATGAAGCATGAGGGTTTTAGACATATGTTGAAGGATCAATTTATTAAACATACTGACGCCTGTGTTGAGGATTTCATTAATGGGAATGTGAAATCGCTATTCGGAAATTTAAAACAATTATCGCATGTGGTTTTGGATAATTTCAAGCCCATGATTCCGGCTAAGTTCCATCAACTTTGGAAACAAGGGATAGATTCCAATGATTACTATCTAAAACTTTGTGGTTCAGGTGGTGGCGGTTATATTTTGGGTTTCACCCAAGATATCGAAAAGGCAAAAAACGTGCTGAAAGACTACAATTTAGAAGTGGTTTACAACTTCTAATATTTCAACAATGCTTAGTAGAAAAAACAAGCTCTTTCTTTTAAAGTTTTTGAGTCTGTTTTCTATTGTTCGGGGTTATAATATTTTAATGATAACCCTCGCGCAATATTTGGCATCGATTTATATTCTTGCACCTCACCTACCACTTCGAAGTGTAATATTGGATCTTAATCTTTTTTTCATTGTGTTATCTTCCTCTTTGGCTATTGCTGGGGGCTACATTATCAACAATTTTTATGATTCGGAAAAAGATTTGATCAATAAACCCAGAAAAAGTATGCTGGATCGATTGGTTAGTCAGCGCACTAAACTAACTGCCTATTTTATTTTGAATTTTTTATCTGTTTTTTTTGCCAGTTACGTTTCGTTTAGAGCGGTTTTCTTCTTCGCTGCGTATATATTTGGAATATGGTTTTATTCCCATAAATTGAAAAAAGTACCTTTTCTCGGCAATTTTATTTCGGCCACATTGGCTATTGCCCCATTCTTTGCCGTTTTCGTCTACTATAAGAATTTTGAAACGGTCATTTTTGTTCACGCGATGTTTTTGTTCCTATTGATTTTGGCCCGTGAAATGATTAAGGATATGGAAAATATAGCTGGTGACATGGCCCAGAATTACAAGACAATACCGATTTTGTATGGTACAGGATTTTCAAAGGCTTGTATAACCATTTTGATTGTATTGACGCTAATACCATCACTCTTGCTGATCAATTATTTTGATGTGGGTTATATGTATCTCTACTTTTTGGGTTGCATTATTTTGTTGGTTCTTTTTATTATCCAACTTTGGAATTCAAGCACTAAAATGCATTATGTATTGTTGCATAATATTTTGAAATTGATAATCATTGTTGGGGTTTTTAGTATCTTATTGATTAATATAGACCTGGTATTAAACCGTATTTTATAATGGATAATTTATTAAAGGTTGCCCTCGCCCAAATTTCTCCAGTTTGGCTCAATAAAAACGCAACCCTTCAAAAAATTGAAGCTACAATTAAAGAAGCGGCTAAAGAAAAGGCCGAGTTGGTCGTTTTTGGTGAAGCGCTCTTACCAGGATATCCTTTTTGGTTGGCTTTAACGAATGGCGCCGCTTGGAACTTAAAAATCAATAAAGCACTACATGCTCATTACGTTCGTAATTCAATTCAAATTGAAGATGGCGAATTGGATGCTATTTGCAAATTGGCCAAAGCGAATAAATTGGCTATTTATTTAGGGATGATAGAACGCGCCAAAGACCGGGGTGGGCACAGCTTATATTGTTCTTTGGTTTATATTGATCAGAATGGCGAAACAAAATCAGTACACCGCAAATTGCAACCCACCTATGATGAAAGGCTTACATGGGCTCCTGGTGATGGTAATGGATTGCAAGTACATCCCTTAAAACAATTCACAGTAGGCGGACTCAATTGTTGGGAGAATTGGATGCCTTTACCACGAACTGCTTTATACGGTCAGGGCGAAAACTTGCATATAGCCGTTTGGCCTGGAAGTGAACATAATACCAAGGATATTACAAGGTTTATAGCTCGGGAATCACGAAGTTTTGTGATTTCTGTTTCCTCATTGATGCGAAAAGAGGATTTTCCCGTAGGTACACCATTTCTAAGCGAAATTTTAAAAGAAGCACCAGATGTACTTGCCAATGGAGGTTCCTGTATTGCCGGTCCGGACGGGGAATGGCTGATAGAACCAGTTCTTCATAAGGAAGGGCTCATCTGCTACACATTGGATATTAATCGAGTGTATGAAGAACGTCAGAATTTTGATCCTGTTGGGCATTATTCCAGACCGGATGTCACCAAGCTCATTGTAAATCGGGAACGGCAGTCTACAGTAGAAATCGAAGATTAATTTTATCGGTCATTCCTGTGAGGGCCGAAATCCATTTTATTACATTTGCAAAAATTTATAGTGCAATGGGGAGGTCAGATTCAAACAAGGGCAAAAAAACTACAAGGAGAGAAGGAGGAACTTTTCGCAAGAAAAAATTTTCTCGAGGGAATATGCCTATTAGAAAGAAAAGCGAACCCAAGCAACCTTCTAATCCAGATTTGATTCGTTTGAACAAGTACGTTGCGAATTCTGGAGTGTGCTCTCGCAGGGATGCTGATATTTATATAGCTGCTGGTAACATTACCGTCAACGGTAAAGCCGTAACCGAGATGGGTTTTAAGGTGAGAAAGACCGATGAGGTAAAATTCGATGGTCGCTTGTTAAATCCCGAAAAAAAGGAATATGTATTATTGAATAAACCCAAGGACTTTTCTACAACAGTTCGGGATGAACGCGGGAGGCGTAATGTAAATGGCCTGATTTCGAATGCATCAAAGTCAAAATTGTTACCTGTTGACAAAATGGACAAAGATGCCACTGGACTTTTATTATTCACTAATGATGGGGACATGACCAAGCGTTTGAAAAGCCCTAAAAACGGACTTCGTAAAATATATCACGTGGTGCTGAACAAAGATCTTCGCAGTGCGGATTTAAAGAAAATTCAGGAAGGGGTTGTCTTGGATGATAAACCTGTTCGTGTTCAAGAAATAAGTTTTATAGATAATGCCCCAAAGCGGGAAGTTGGTATAGAGATATACAGTTCAAAAAACAAAGTAGTAAATCGAATATTTGAACATTTGGAGTACGAGGTGGCCAAAATAGACCGTGTTAGCTATGGAGGACTTACCAAGAAAGATTTACCCCGTGGGCATTGGCGTTATTTGACGGATCAGGAGGTTATAAATTTGGGAATGATCAAGTAATTTTCTTCATTTTTTCCTTAATCTCCTGCAAACATAAATTACCCAAACTACCTTTGCGTATGTTTTAGAGCTCCCCTCTTTGGTCAAAGAGGGGAATGAATCATGCCCTTTAGCATGAGAAAGGGGAGTTTGAAAGCCTCAAGCTTGGCTAGATTTAACCAACTACATATTATATGAAAAATTAATTGGGTTCTCAATCCCTCCGTCCTGATAGAATCGTCAGGACACCTCCCTTTGTCCAAAGGGAGGAGCCATTTTAGGTCTTGAAGTTATCATTAATTTCCGACAATACTGATTTCAAATGTTCAAAAACCATTTTGTTTTCAAACCGAATTACCGTGTATCCCATACTTTGGAATACCCAAGTTCTTCTTTCGTCGTAAGCTTGTGCTTTTGGATTTTGATGCACCTCTCCATCTAACTCCACTATTAATTTTTCGGAAGCACAATAAAAATCAACAATATATTCTCCAAAACTGTGCTGTTTTACAAACCTTTTGTCATCCAGTTGTTTTGCCTTTACCTGTTTCCACAGAAAAGCCTCTGCAGGAGTCAGGTTAGATCGAAGTTCCATGCGGAAAGGTATTAGTTCTTTTTTGCTATGTATCCTACCACTTTGCATTTATTTATAAAACCTTTCTCATTTTCTCCTTAATCTCCTGCAAACATAAATTACCCAAACTACCTTTATGGGTATGTTCAATATCCCGCTTTGGAGTAAAGGAACCTTCATTGATTTCCTGCCCCATTTTTTTATAGGCATCCCTAAATGGCATGCCATTTTGTACTAATTCGTTCAAGGTGTCAACACTAAAAAGGTAATCGTATTTTGGGTCTTTCAAGATATTTTGGTTCACCCTTATTTCCTTCAAACTAAAGGTCAAAATCTCTAAACAAGCTTTTAAATCCTGGATTGCGGGAACAATGACTTCTTTGACCAATTGTAGATCTCGATGATAACCACTAGGAAGATTATTGGTAATCAACGTCAATTGATTGGGCACCGCCTGAAGTTTATTGCATTTGGCTCGGACCAATTCAAAAACATCGGGATTCTTCTTATGGGGCATAATACTGCTACCTGTGGTCAATTCATCCGGGAATGAAATGAAATCAAAATTTTGGCTCATGTATAGGCAAATATCCATTGCCATTTTGGATAAAGTATTCGCTATACTACTCATTCCAAAGGCTGTGGATTTTTCTATCTTACCACGCCCCATTTGGGCAGCTACCACATTGTATTTTAGAGTGTTGAAACCCATTTCCTTAGTAGTAAAGCTTCGGTCTATAGGGAAAGAACTCCCATAACCAGCAGCACTTCCCAGTGGATTTTGGTCCGCAACTTTGTATGCAGCATCGATAAAATATAAATCATCTATCAAACTTTCAGCGTAAGCAGAAAACCATAGTCCGAAAGATGACGGCATGGCTATTTGAAGATGTGTATAACCAGGGAGCAATATTTCTTTATGCTTTTCTGCCAAATCCATTAGTAAATTAAATAGGGTAACAGTCTCTGTTTTTATTTCTTGCAACTCACTTTTCAAATATAGATGCATAGCAACCAGTACCTGGTCATTTCTAGATCGTGCCGTATGTATTTTTTTACCTGTGTCCCCTATTTTTTCAGTAAGTAAAAACTCGATTTTGGAATGCATATCCTCAAAAGCATCCTCAATGGTGAACGAACCAGCTTCAATGTCCTTTGCAATAGTGTCTAATTCTTTGACTAGGGAAATTGTCTCATCATTGGTCAGTATTCCAATTTTGCCTAACATTTTTGCATGGGCCTTGGAAGCAATTACATCATACTTTGCCAAGAGTAAGTCTAGTTCCCTATCATTACCAACCGTAAAATGATCTATTTTTTGATCTGTACTGAATCCTTTATCCCAGAGTTTCATAATTTTTTCTTTTTGTCATTCCTGCATAGGCAGGAATCTATTTTTATTACACTTCTAAAGAGCTTCGACTGCCGTGCCCGAGGCTGGCGGGCGTTTAACATGACACGCTCAGTATGCCATATTTTGTTCAATAGAATTATTATTCCAATATAAATCCACCTACTATTTTCATATACAAATCTATCCCCTCTTCAATCTCATTTATATAAATATATTCGTCGGCAGAGTGGGACCTTGTACTATCTCCGGGCCCTAATTTCATCGATTGACAAGTCAGGGCAGCCTGGTCCGATAATGTTGGGGAGCCATAAGTTTCCCGCCCTAAGGTAACACCGGATTGTACCAAAGGATGGTTATTTTCGATTGAGGACGAATTTAATCGCAATGAACGCTCCTGTAGTTCACAGGGTGCTTCATTTTTTAAAATATCGGCCACTTCTTTATTGCTATACAGGTCGTTTACTCGGACATCGATAACCAAATCAGTATGGGCGGGTACCACATTGTGTTGGCTCCCAGCATTGATTTGTGTTACGGTTAGTTTAACCGCTCCTAATGCATCCGATACTTTTTCAAACTTATAATTCTTGAACCAATCAAGCACCTGAATGGTATTGTAAATGGAATTATCCTCATTTGGATGTGCAGCATGTGACGGAGTGCCTTTAACCACGGCATCGAAAACCACTAATCCTTTTTCAGCAATGGCTAATTGCATCAACGTAGGTTCTCCAACAATGGCCACATCAATTTTTGGCAAAATTGGAAGTAAGGCCCTTAGGCTTTTTGGTCCGGCATTCTCTTCTTCTGCAGAAGCCACCATTAGTAGGTTATATGTCAAATCTGCTAAATGGTAGTAATGTGTAAATGTTGCCATTAATGACACTAAGGCGCCGCCGGCATCATTGCTGCCTAATCCATATAATTTCCCATCCTCAATTTGTGGATCAAAAGGGTCCCGAGTATAGGCTTTATTAGGTCTCACGGTATCATGGTGCGAGTTCAATAAAAGTGTTGGCTTTGTATCATCCCAATATTTGTTCTTGGCAAAAACATTATTGTTTTCCCGTTCATAGGTAATGTTAAAAGCTTTGAACCAGGCTTCAATGGCTTCAGCCGTATGGTGTTCTTCCCCGGAAAATGATTGAATGGCGATGAGTTCCTGTAATAATCCAATAGCCTTGTCTGTAAGCAATTTTTGATCCATCTTCATAAGGTTAATGTTGTATATAAATTTGATCCTGTCTCGAGCATTGATATGTTGCCGATACAGACTTTATCGACATTTTGTTGTAATGCATGAAAACAATTCTGCATTTTTGGCAACATACCGTCAGCAATAATGTTCTGTCCTAATAAGTCATTATAACTTTTAGTATCAATATGTTTTATAACCGATTCATCATTTTCTACATCCTGCAATACCCCTTTCTTTTCGAAACAATAATATAGAGTGGTTTCATATGTATGACTCATCCCTATGGCTAGTTCCGAAGCAATGGTATCTGCATTGGTATTCAATAATTGACCCTTACCGTCATGCGAAATTGCACAAAAGACCGGTATTAAATTAGCGCCAACTAAAGTATGAATAAGGTCAGAGTTAATTCCGTCAATATCACCAACAAATCCGAAATCAATTTCTTTTACAGGTCTTTTATGGGCCTGTATGGCATTGCCGTCTGCCCCACTAAGTCCAATGGCATTTGTTCCCAAAGCCTGTAATTTGGCCACAACATTCTTGTTTGTGAGTCCGCCGTATACCATGGTAATAACTTCAAGACTCTTGATGTCCGTTATGCGCCTACCATTGGTCATTCTTGATTCAATGCCCAATTTTGCGCTCAATTTTGTGGCCAATTTACCACCTCCATGCACAAGAATTTTAGGTTCTTCCAATTTGGAAAAATTCAAAAGAAATTGGTCAAACTCAATTTCGTTTTCCAAGACATTTCCACCGATTTTTACTATGGACAGTTTTTGTTTCATTTGTTTTACAATACTTTTTGCTCCCCTCTATATTAAAGAGGGGAATGAATTCCGATTTATCGGAAGAAAGGGGAGTTTGATAAGCCGTATTTTTTCTTTTTATTTTGGCTTGGGATTATAAACCCTCCGTCTAACTATGGTTCGACACCTCCCTTTAGATAAAGGGAGGAACCTTTAAAATTTTCTTTTATTTCCTTTAGTACAGATGGTAGATTGTCAAACACTTTTTTGTTTTCAAACCTTAATACTGTAAACCCCATTTTATTTAAAAAAGAGGTTCTTTTTTCATCAAATTCTTGGGCTGTAGCATTGTTATCTACTTCTCCATCCAATTCAATTATTAATTTTTCTGAAGCACAATAAAAATCTACAATATAATTTTTGATGCTATGCTGCTTGGTAAATCTTTTATTGTCAAGTTTTCTAGCTTTTGAATAAGTCCATAAAAAGGCCTCAGCAGGAGTTAAATTGTTCCTAAGTTCTTTTCTAAAAGCCGTTAATTCTTTTTTCGTATGAATCCTTTCTTTATTCATTTTAAATTCTCTAATAGCATCTTTAAAACAACTTGTGCAGCATACGTTCTATTATTGGCCTGTTCTATGACCAAGGATTGTTCACTGTCTAGCACGGCATCCTCAACGACCACATTTCTTCGTACTGGTAGACAGTGCATGAATTTGGCATTACCCAATTTTTCTTTAGTAATCATCCAATCATGATCTTGGTTCAAAACCTTTCCATAATCCGAAAAACTACTCCAATTTTTGACATACACAAAATCAGCATTTTCAAGGGCCTTCCTTTGATTAAATTCGATTTGTGAATTTTTGGTTATTGAGGGGTCTAGCTCATATCCTTTTGGATGTGTAATCACAAAATCTGAATCTTGTAACTGCATCATTTGTATAAATGAATTGGCAACAGCATGGGGCAGCGCTTTAGGATGGGGCGCCCAAGACAGTACTACTTTTGGTTTTGTCTTGTTAGAGTTTTCGGCCAATGTTATGGCATCGGACAAAGCCTGTAATGGGTGTCCAACAGAACTTTCCATATTTACGATGGGAACACTGGCGTATTTTTTAAAACCATTCAGTACTACTTCTGCCTTGTCATTTGCTCTATCCGTCAACGATGCAAAAGCCCTAATTCCGATAATATCACAATATTGCGAAATCACTTGGGCAGCTTCTTTAATATGTTCCGATGTGCCCTTATCCATGATGGTACCATCATTGTATTCCAAAGCCCAACCTTCATTACCAAAGTTCATCACAATGACTTCCAATCCCAGATTCATAGCTGCCTTTTGGGTACTCAATCGGGTCCTTAGACTATTATTAAAGAACAACAATCCAATGGTTTTGTCTTTACCCAAGAATTTTGATTGTAAGGGTTCATTTTTTAGGTTCCTTGCCTCATCAACCCAGTCAGGAAGTGAATCAATGTCGTTTATAGAGAGGAAGTGTTGCATCATTTTATTTTAGTATGGTTACTTGTGCCACTAATGGCATCTACTATAAAATTGTCTTTTAACCCGTTCACGATCCAGGTTTCGATCCCTGCTGTTTGGGCAATGATAGCGGCTTCAATTTTAGATTGCATTCCACCTGTACCATGCGATGATTTTGTTGTGCTAATTTCATTTTGCAATTTTTGTACCCCAGCAACCATGGCGATTGTTTCCGGTTTGTTATTTTCAATGGATTCCTTTGTGTAGACCCCGTCGGTATTAGTAGCGATCATCAATAAATCAACGTGTAAAAGAGCAGCCGTTAAAGCGGCCAATTTATCATTATCACCAAATTGAATTTCATCAGTGGCCACAGTATCATTTTCATTAATAATGGGAATGAAGTTATTTGCCACTAGAACATTAATGGTATTCTTAATGTTTGCCTTGGCGTCTAAATTGTCAAAATCTGAATAGGATAAAAGACATTGGGAGGTTGACAATCCCAATTCCCTAAAATTTTCTTGAAAAATCCGCATCAAATGCGGTTGACCAATAGCTGCCAATGCCTGCTTAACATCAATGGCGGCCCCATTATGCTCCAATTTTACAAACTGCTTAGCTGCTGCGATGGCCCCTGAACTAACTATGATAAATTCATATTCATCTTTTAATGCTGCCATCTGCCTTCCAATATCCTCTATCTTGCCTCGAGAAATCTGGTCGGTTTCTTTGGTCAAGGTATTGGTGCCTATTTTTAATAAGATTCTTTTCTTCTTCATTACTGTCTTATTTGTCCATTACCTTTTATATACCATTTGTTGGTCACCAAATGTTGTAATCCTATAGGACCTCTTTGATGCAATTTATCAGTGCTTATTGCGAGTTCCCCGCCTAAACCAAATTGCCCACCATCGGTAAATCGCGTTGATGCATTATGGTAAACCGCGGCTGAATCAACTGAATTCATGAAAAAAGAAGCGGTTTCTTCATTTTCAGTTAGAATTGCAGCTGAATGCCCTCCTCCATAAAGATTGATTTTATATATGGCCTCTTCAATATCATTTACCTCACCAAGGAGAATCTTATAATCCAAAAACTCTTCATACCAAATAGATTCGTCTTTGATTTTGGATATGTTGCCTAAACTACATAGATGGTCGTCAGCTACTATGGTTACGTTGCTTTCTTTCAATAGGGAAATGAGTTTTTTCGTAAAATCCTTTTTATTTACCAACCCGGTATTTATCAATACTTTATCCAAGGCATTACAGGCAGATATTTTGGTTGTCTTTGCATTAATGATAATTTCCAATGCCATTTGCGGATCAGCATCAGTATCTACATAAACAAAATTATTTCCCCTGCCACTTACAATTACAGGGCAGGTAGCGTGTAGTTTAACAAATGCGATTAACTTTTCACCACCTCTGGGAACAATCAAATCCACTTTTTGAGTCGGGTTTTCCAAAAATTTTTGAGTCTCACTTCGATTATAATTAAGATAAGTAACCCAATTCTTTGAAACCTCGTTCTCAGCTAAAGCCTTGTGCCATAGATCCACCAATATCAAATTGCTGTTCAGCGATTCTTTACCCCCTTTTAATAAGATTCTATTGCCTGATTTAAAGGCTATGCCGGCAGCCTCAATAGTTACATCGGGTCTGGATTCATAAATGATTAGCACAGTTCCAAAGGGCGCCGTTCTATTGCTGATTTGCATGCCGTTTTCATGCTCAAATTGAAACCGTTCTATATTCAAAGGATCATTAAGCTGTGCCAGTTCCTTTAGGGATTTTATCATCCCGTCAATTTTATTATCATCTACTTTTAGACGGTCGAACATGGCAATATCGTCACCAATGTAAGTTTCCAAATCTTTTTTATTGGCTTCCAAAAGGGAACTCTTTTCCTTAATTAACCATTCAATCATGGAATTTAGGACCGCATTACGTTTATCTATGCTCAACATTAAACTCATGATAATGCAATTTTTAATTTCTCGAAAAATAAGTCCATATCGGTTTTAGTGATATTTAAGGCAGGTAAAATTCTTAAAACATTTTTGTCGCTAGCCCCACCAGTGAAAATATGTTGTTCATAGATCAGTTTTTTGCGAAGCTCAGCTACTTCAAAATCAAATTCCAATCCTAACATCAATCCTTTTCCCTTGGTTCTTTTTAACTGAGGAATTTCCTTGGCCTTTTCCAAAAAATAATCACCAAGTTCTTTAGTGTTTTCCATTAATCCTTCTTTTTCCAGTACTTCTAATACAGCCAAAGTCGCTACGCAGGCGAGATGATTGCCCCCGAAGGTTGTGCCCAATTGTCCGTATGAAGCTTTGATGCTTTCGTGAATTAAAACTCCACCTACCGGGAACCCATTTCCCATTCCTTTGGCTATGGTAATGATATCTGGTTTTATGCCGTGGTGCTGAAACGCAAAGAACTTTCCACTTCGTCCAAAACCTGATTGCACTTCGTCAGCAATTAGGAATACGTTATGGTCTTTACATAATTTTTCAACCTTTTTGAAGAATTCAGAAGATGGCTCATCCAACCCGCCAACACCTTGAATGGATTCCAAAATCACCGCACACACATCTCCTTTCACAATTTCATTTGCAAAGGCCGTTATATTATTAAATGGTAAAAAAGTTACTTTTTGCTGTTTGTTTATTGGAGCGTTTATCTTTTCATTATCCGTAGTGGCTACTGCGGCTGAGGTCCTACCATGAAAACTGTTGTTGAAGGCGATAACCCGTGATTTACCTGTTTGAAAAGACGCCATTTTCAGGGCATTTTCATTGGCTTCAGCACCGGAATTACAAAGAAATAGATTGTAGTCCGAGCAACCTGAAAGCTTCCCGAGCTTGGTCGCTAATTCAACCTGAAGCGGATTATGTACGGCATTGCTATAAAATCCAATTTTATCCAATTGGTCTTTTAATCGTTTTACATAAAGTGGGTGGGCGTGACCAATTGATATGACAGCATGCCCTCCATAAAAATCAAGATATTCTTGCCCTTTATCATCTGTAACAACAATTCCTTTTGCAGAAACAGGGGTTACATCATATAATGGATATACATCGAATAGTTTCATTGGTTCGCTTTTTTAAACTCACTTATTTTTTCAAATGAAGCTACAATTCCCTGGATAAGTGATGAACTTAAGCCTTGATGTTCCATTTCGTTCAATCCCTGTATTGTACAACCCATTGGGGTAGTAACTTTGTCTATCTCTTCCTCAGGATGATGGCCTGAAGCAATTAAGAGTCCAGCTGCTCCATCACAGGTATGCATTGCCAATTCTTGGGCTTCTTTGGCATCAAAACCTAATTGAATGGCCCCTTGGGTTGTGGCTCGGATCAAACGCATCCAGAATGCTATTCCACTTGCACATATAACTGTTGCAGCCTGCATCTGCTCTTCAGGTATTTCCATGGAATGCCCCATACGATTAAAAATTGCCTTGGCCAATTCTATTCGCTTTCTACCCTTTTCATTGGCGCAAATGC
Organism: Maribacter sp.; assembly: GCA_024228355.1. GTDB lineage: Bacteria > Bacteroidota > Bacteroidia > Flavobacteriales > Flavobacteriaceae > Maribacter_A. Next base: position 23,163 of record JAAETN010000196.1, read on the forward strand.
AAGTCATTGATTTTCCTACTGAAATTGCCGTATTCGGCATACTGCGAATAATGTTATGATCTTTGCCTACGATGTTTTCAATGTTTTCAATACTGAAACCGGTAATAGTTGAAATGATAACATGATTTTCGGTAAATAGATCTTTTACTTCTTCCAACAAGTTGCCAATATGCAATGGTTGTACAGCAAAGATCAGAATATCAGAATTTTGAACAGCTTCCCGGTTGTCTGTGGTGACTTTTACATTACCGAATTTTTCGAAATGTTGAATGCTTGCGATATTTCTTTTAGTCAAATACATGCTAGTGGCTCCATTGCTATGCAAGACACCCTCAGCTATGGATAACCCTAAATTCCCTGCGCCTATTATTGCTATTTTCATTTGTTTAGTATTTTATATTCCTATGTAAACAGAAATTCATTTTTATTTTTAATAAACTCCAGCTTTTAGTTGTAAACCTTCATTTTCCTTTAATCCAAACATTAAATTCATATTCTGGACTGCCTGTCCAGAAGCTCCCTTTAACAAATTGTCTATTGCAGATGTAATAAGCAAGGTATCTTCATGCTTATGCAAATGTATATGGCATTGATTCGTATTCACTATTTGTTTAAGATTGATGGGTTCCTCTGCAACTTGGGTAAATTCAGCGTCTTTATAAAAATCCTTATAAAGTTGGTTTGCCTCTTCCTCAGTTCCTGCAAATTGGGTATAAGCAGTGACCAAAATGCCTCGTGTAAAATTTCCACGATTCGGCAGAAACATGATTTCACCAGCATTTTCCTGTAGCCCCTTTAGACTTTCATTAATCTCACCCAAATGCTGATGCGTAAAAGGTTTATACCAAGAAACATTGTTGTTTCGCCAACTGAAATGTGTTGTCCCTGAGGGACTTACACCAGCTCCTGTACTGCCGGTGACAGCATTTACATGAACTTGATTATTCAAAATATTGGCCTTTGCCATGGGTAATAATGCCAACTGGATCGCGGTTGCAAAACAACCTGGATTGGCAATGCAGCTTGATTTTTCAATCGCAGTTTTATTCAATTCCGGGAGACCGTAAATAAACTTTCTTCCATTTATAATTGAATCCTCCATTAATCTAAAATCATTGCTTAAATCAATAATCCTAGTACTTTCGGAAAAGCTATTTTCGTTTAGAAATTTGGTTGAATTGCCATGTCCCAAGCAGAGAAAAACAACATCTACATTTAAATTTACTTCGCCTGTGAACTTCAGTTCAGTCAATCCTAATAAATCAGGATGAGCGGTTGAAACCTTTTTTCCGGCCCTAGTGGTGCTGTAAACAAAATCAACTTCCGTTTTGGAGTGATTCAATAAAATTCGAATTAATTCACCACCGGTATAACCAGAACCACCTATAATGCCTACTTTAATCATGATTGTGATTTACGTGATTGTATATTTTTCCTGAGTTGGAAAGGATTTTAATGAAGCCCTTAGCGTCATCAGCTGTCCAGCCCTTATGCATTTCACCATAACTTCCAAAGGAAGCATTCATTAAATCGTGTTCTGAGGAGATTCCATTCAGTCTAAATTGGAAAGGATACAAAGCCACGAAAACATCACCTGAAACGTTCTTTTGTGTATCGGTCAAGAAGGCTTCAATATTTCGCATAACTTCATCGAGATAGTTGCCTTCATGCAATAACATTCCGTAGAAATTGCCTTGCTGCTCTTTTTGAAATTGTTGCCACTTGGTCAGTGTATGTTTCTCTAATAAATGATGGGCTTTTATAATAATCAAGGAAGCTGGGGCTTCAAAACCTACCCTTCCTTTGATTCCAATAATGGTGTCACCAACATGAATGTCCCTACCAATGGCATATTTAGAGGCCATAGCATCCAACTTTTCGATATTGGTTACAGGAGTATTTTTTTTACCATCGATTGCCACCAATTCGCCTTTCTCGAAAGTCAATTTAACTTCTATTGGGTTTTTTTCCTGCAGTTGACTTGGGTAGGCGTTGTCGGGTAAAGGTAAATTCGAGGTCAGCGTCTCATCCCCGCCAACTGATGTTCCCCATAGTCCTTTGTTTATTGAGTATTTTGCCTTTTCCCAAGGGTAATCAACACCATTTTCCTTTAAATATTCAATTTCAACTTCCCTAGATAGCTTATTGTCCCGAATAGGTGTAATTATTTCTATTTCTGGAGCAATGATCTGAAAAATCATATCAAATCTAACTTGGTCATTGCCAGCACCAGTGCTGCCATGTGCAATATATGCTGCCCCTACTTTTTTCGCATGATTAACGATTTCAATGGCCTGAACTATACGCTCTGCACTTACAGAAAGTGGGTAGGTGTTGTTTTTAAGGATATTGCCAAAAATCAAGTACTTGACGACTTTTTCATAGAAGGTTTGTACGGCATCAATCGATGTATATGAAGTTGCCCCTAGTTCCAATGCTTTTGACTTGATTGCTGCAATTTCGATATCCGAAAATCCGCCTGTATTTACACTAACCGCATGTACATCAAAACCTTTTTCCTTGGACAAGTATTTTGCGCAATAAGAGGTGTCCAATCCTCCGCTATATGCTAAAACTAATTTTTTCATTTCTTTCTTCTTTTTAGGAATAATTGCTCCTTTATGCTTTTTAATCTTTTGAACGATTTACTATTTATTTTTTCTTTTTTAATATCATTACCATTTTTTGTTGGGTCGTATAACATACCCGTACACAAGCACATTTTCTGTTCTGTGCGGGTAAGAATGTCAAAATTCTTACAGGTTTGACAACCTTTCCAAAATTGGGGGTCATCAGTCAACTCTGAAAATGTTACAGGCTGGTATCCCAGTTCGTAATTTATCTTCATTACGGCTAGACCGGTTGTAATTCCAAATATCTTTGCTGAAGGGAATTTTTTAATTGATAGCTCAAAAATGGATTTCTTGATTTTTTTGGCCATTCCCTGGTTTCTATAATCTGGGTGAACGATAAGTCCTGAATTTGCTACGTACTTATTGTGTCCCCAAATTTCTATGTAGCAGAACCCTACGAACTTGCCCTCATCCAAAGCGATAACGGCATTACCTTTTTCGAGCTTTTTGAGAATATAATCAGGTGTTCTTTTGGCAATACCCGTTCCCCTTACCTTGGCTGATTCAGCAATGGTGTCGCAAATTATCGTTGCGTATTTAAAATGGGATTCGTTGGCAATAACAATTTCCATTGTTACTTGATTTATAAAAAGATTGAATAATGACTTGTTTGATTATGCGGAAATGGACTCACCTATTTCCATGCTAGAAGACACCCTTACGGGCGGCGACATACAGGAACAAACGAACGATTGGGAGCTAAAGCCCAATTAGTTGTAGAAATATGTAGTTCGTTTCTCATTATCGACCAAATGTACAAATTAAATTGAAATAGCATCAATTAGGTTTCAATTTTTACGAAATAGCAGTTTTAGGCTCTTAAGTCTGAACAATTCGAAAATAATAAATCCATATACAACAATATACTCGATCGTAAGAAGACCCAGATGCTCATTAAAACTTGTTTGGGAATAGGCATAATAGCTTAAAATAACAACCAGGGACCAAACCAGTGAAAATCTGTATTGCGTGAAAATGGTCAATAGAACAAGAAATACAATATACCAAGGATGCACGGTTGTTGCTAGTAGGTAATAGGCGGTCAGAATCCAAAGCATTGATGTAATTAGTACTGGTAATTGCTGATTTTTTCTTAAAAATGTAACGAACATGACCAACGAAACTATGATATAAGGCGTTATTTTACCATAGGTTTTTATCAATTCCCAAGGTTTCGCTTCGAGCTTTACCGCTATTTGTTTTATAACATTGTATAAACCTGAATTGAACTCAAAGTTAGAGAACCAAAGTCCAATAGTACTGGTATAATTGCTGATAACTTCGTTTGAGAGAAAAGGTGCAATTAACACTAGTGAAGTGATTGCTATTACAATATAGAAGAGCACACTTTTCTTAAACCCCAGATGTTTTAAAAATAGGGGTAAAAAAACCAAGGGCACTAATTTAACCGAAATAGATAATGCGTAAAGGATTGCTGCCAACATCCAATTCTTAATAGATAATAAATAAAGTGAGGTGACAAAAAAGAAGAGCATCACACCTTCAAAATGAAGATTTCCGGTAAGTTCAATAATTATCAAGGGATTCAGAAAATACCAAAAAATTAGATGTGGTGAAAGGTTGAGATTCTTGAGTAATTTCCGTCCAAAGTAAAAAATACCGATATCCGATAAAATGATGATCAACCGCATCACAATGGTAGCTCCTAAAATACCTTTACCACCGAGAAAAGCTGCCAAGGCGAATATGAATTGATTTAATGGAGGATAGTTACTAAAATGCCGTGTGCTTAATTCTCCCATTCCTTGGTATAGTTCATGTGCATTGGAAATCACCAAATCCTTTTGTTCAATTAAAGTACTGGGCAATTGTAAATACGGATTGATAAAATTACGGACCAATTCGCCATCCCATATAAAGCGATAATAATCTTGGGAAAGGTTAGGTTCGGTCAACAAGAATACCAAACGGAATAGAATGCCGACAAACAATAAAAATTTGAAGTTCCATTTTTCAAATTGAATTAGTTTAAAGCAAAGGAAAAATAAAGCTCCAAAAAGAGATGTCATTTTAATGAAATCGCCACGATCAAGATAGTAGGCAAATGTGTAGTAAAAACCCAAGCTCAATATGGCCAGTGCTATTGGAATCTTATGCAGTTTCCAATATGTGAAAATCTGATTGGGCATTGTGAACAGTAATTTGGTTTATTGCAAATAACCGAAAAAAACTGCAATAAATGCTGTGGGACTTACTACATATAATCGAATAAAATATAATGATTATGCTCTAGCCGTAAGCGATTTAAAGAAAACAAAACCAAAACCGGCAAACAGCATAAAGTGAAATGGGAACAGACCAAAATCATTCAATGGTACGGCACTGTACATCCCGAAGAGGAAATACCCCATTAGGGCAAATTCCAGAATCATATTACGGGACAGTTTCTTAGTCAGGTATTTATTGCCTTTCCAACTATCCGTAATACTATTAAGATTAAATTTAGGGGTTCTTACGAATTCACTTCTTTTACCCATATGTCCTTCGAGAACAGCAATCGAATTATGTAATGAGAATCCCAGGGCAACAGAGAAAAATGTAAAGAAGATTTTGATATAGTCGACAAAATTGTCAAAGCTACTTCCTTGAATACTCTTATACGTGAACCAATAGCAAATAAAGAGAATTATTGTACTTAGAACAAAGAAGCTGAGTACGCTGAAAACCCAATCAAATTGAGGAAACACTTCTTTGATGTACATCGTTGGGACGCTTAAAATGGAAACGATGAAAACGCATAGGAACATTGAACTGTTCAATAAATGCATAACTCCATGAAACTTTGTTTTGAACGAGATGTTTTTTGCTGAAATTACGCTCAAAACTGATTTCCTAAAATTTTCGGCCCCACCTTTATTCCAGCGAAATTGTTGCGAACGTGCAGCACTTATCACAACAGGTAACTCTGCAGGGGTTTCAACATCTTCTAAATACTTGAATTTCCAATTCTTCAATTGGGCCCTATAGCTTAAATCCAAATCTTCGGTCAGTGTATCACCTTCCCAGTTTCCGGCATCAAGAATACACTCTTTGCGCCAAATACCTGCGGTACCATTAAAATTGATAAAATGTCCTTTTGAATTTCGACCTACTTGTTCTAATGTAAAATGGGCATCCAAAGCAAAGGCCTGTATTTTTGTCAATGTAGAATAATCACGGTTTATGTGTCCCCAACGGGTTTGTACTACTCCGATTTCCTCATCTTTAAAATAGACTACCGTCTTTTTTAACCAATCTGAATCTGGTAAAAAGTCTGCATCGAAAATGGCAATAAAATCGCCTTTAGCGGTTAATAACCCTTCTTTTAAGGCTCCCGCTTTAAAACCCTGTCGATTTTCCCGACGTATATGTTGAATGTCCAACCCACTTTCCTGTAAGGCCTTTATTCTATGTGCGGTATCCTCAACTGTATCATCGGTGGAATCATCCAATACCTGTATCTCTAATTTACTTTTCGGGTATTCAATTTTTGCAATGTTATCCAAGAGACGTTCCATTACATATTCTTCGTTGTACACAGGAAGCTGAATGGTTACAAAAGGAATTTCCTTAGGATCCAAAAGGTTGAATTTAGGTGCGCTTTGGTTTTGGCGTTTGTTTCCTAAATAATTGACCAAAAGGTTCAACTGTGCTAGACTATAAAAGAATATCAATAACAGTGCTATACTGTAAATGGCAATGATGATATAAGAAATTATGAGTCCCATATTTATTTAATACTGTATTTAAAAATCCACCCTAGAATTTTTATGCCCGCAAATATACTACCTTTTACTGTACCTGACACTTTAGAAATACCAATTCTTTTTTTGTAACGTACTGGTACTTCGACATATGACAGTTCCTTTTTTAATGCCTTTAGCTGCATTTCTACTGTCCAGCCATAAGTTTTGTCCTCCATCTCAAGTGTCAATAACTTGTCATATTTTATAGCTCTAAACGGCCCCAAGTCGGTATATGTTGCCCCAAATATCAATTTCATTAAAAAAGTGGCCAACCAATTTCCGAAAATCTGTTGTGGTGTCATACTTCCTTTCTCCCTTTTCTCTTTTGCTCGTGCGCCTATAACAAAATCAATATCTTGGTCGATAATGGGTTGCACAACTTTCGTCAAATCCTCAGGATAGTCAGAATAGTCACCATCAATAAATACGATGATATCAGGTGTTTCGGATTGTTGGGCAACATAATCCATTCCACAAAGACAGGCATGACCATAACCCATTTTGTTTTCCGTAAGAACGGTAGCACCTGCGTTTTGGGCATTTTTTGCCGTTTCGTCTATTGAGTTATTATTGACAACAATAATCTCGGAAACCGTTTCCGGAATTTCATGGATTACTTGGGAAATGGAATTAGCTTCATTAAAAGCAGGGATAATAACCTTTATATGCGTCATTATTTTAGATCCGATAGTTTATTTTCTCGTTGAAAATCAACAAAATTGAACCATTCCTTGATTTTTTCCCCATTTTGATATTTTTCGGCAGAGACCAATTCTTCGTTTTCATATTTGAGACAGTACCCGTTCTTCTTTCCGTTATTGAGCTGACATTTATGGTTGATTCTTCCTTTGGTGTCGTAAAACAACCACCAACTGATCATCTTCCCAGCTAAGTAACTGCCTTCTTTGATTCGAATTCTGTTTGGGCTATAAAAATACCAATACTTTTCTCTTTTATTGAGTTTATAGTGTCCCTGTTCTGAAGTTTTGCCATTCTCATAATAGAATTTCCAATATCCTGTTTTCTTTCCATCCTCTAACCAACCTTCCGATTTTGGCTTGCCAGATTCATAGAAATCCTTGAAATATTGGGATTCGGTATTATTTGTTGGAGGGAGCACGAAAACTAAAAGAAATGATATCAATAATTTATTAGTCATACTTACCTCTTATTAACTAATTCCATTAGATCTACATCATTACCCAATAGTACTTGAGTAGGATTGACTCGCCCTTTTTCAGGGCCATTCTCGAGTTTCAAGACACCTCTAGGGCAGACTGCTGAACACACACCACAACCAACACAACTTGAACGGACAATATTTTCTCCTTTTTGGGCATAGGCCCTTACATCAATGCCTTGTTCGCAATAGGTTGAACAATTTCCGCAAGAAATGCATTGCCCGCCATTTGTAGTAATTCTAAAACGGGATTTAAAGCGTTGTACAAATCCTAAATACGCGGCCAACGGGCAACCAAATCTACACCATACCCTATTGCCGAAAATAGGATAGAATCCCGTACCAATAACACCTGCGAAAAAGGAACCTATTAAAAGACTATAAGTATTCTGTACATTTTGTGTTTTTATTCCTAAAACAGTGCCCGATTCTGCGAAAAAGCTGTATAAGGTCAATCCAGTCATTACCAATGCAAAAAGTAGAACTCCGTGCACCAGCCAGCGTTCGATCTTCCATGACAAAAGTGATTTGCTCGAATGTTGTCTATATGGATCTCCTAATGTTTCGGCCAAACCACCACAACCACATACCCAGGAACAATACCATCTTTTGCCAAAAAAGTACACCATAACAGGAACAATAACCAGCGTTAAAACTATACCCCAAACGAGTATGAAAAGACCAATTCCGCCACTTGCCATGAGTTCCCTTAAGTTCCAGCTAAAGAAGAAATCATAATCCAATGGGAATGCATTTTTGAAATCGTAATAAGGCATTTGTAATCTCACCATGATTTCGGGAATAAGGAAAGCAAATACAATCTGGAAGAACAATACAGAAGTTGTTCTTACCATTTGATACATATTATGACGGTATTTTATATACATGCGAACAGCCATCACAAGCATAACAACACAATACATAAAACCATAGACAAACCAATGCCCGGCCGGATTCCCACTTAGGCTTTCACTAATCGGGTCGAGTAAATAGGTCCAATTCACCGCGTATTCTGAACGGAAATAAAGAATCAGATAAAAAGAGATGAGGAATATAAATACGAACCAAGCAATCCAACCTCTGTCAGTCGCATTTTCATGATAAATGCCATCATTTTTTATTCCCTTTGCACCAAGCAAAATTATGTTTGGGACAATGAACATCAAGGCTCCGATTATGCCAAGACCAAAAGTTAAAAACCACATCAAACCCTTATTATTAACAATAAAACCACTACCAGATTTCTTTGCTATAAAAGCCGCCATATCATGAGGGGCAGTATAAATAACTTTTTTGTACTCCTTGTTCTTTCGATGTTGCTGGTTTGCAGTTTCTAAGGCTGAAGTGATTTTTGGCGAGAGTGCAAGCATACCTTCGAACTCTTTACCCACTACATTTTTTTTCAACGCATCAATGAAGATTTCACTCTTTATGCCTTTCTCAGAAATTACTTGATCTAGCGATTCTTGACTAAACTCAAATTCACCTATGAAAATAAGTGAGGTGAAAATTCCCAAGCCTATTAAAAAAATAATAAGGCCAATGTTTTTTATTGTTTTCATATTGCCCTATGCACTATTAAAAATTCGTTTCAAACTTTTCTTTTTGGGAATAATCGTCGTACCTAATTCTAAATTGAATTTTGATACAATGTCAGACTCGTACTGCGTATAGAATTCTGGATCAAAATTAGCATCCTTCAAGTATTCCATAACATAATCCACATCACGATTTTCTGTAAGCCAGCTATTAAAAATTTCATGCCGCATACGTATTCCGAAAGTGTTAATGCCCAAGAATTTTTTAGTTTCTGAATGATAGGCAACAGTTATGCAGATTTTTTCTTTCGAATGTCGCCAATGAAAATGTTCTTCAAAATCCTTTTTTATATTTTCACTGAATACCCACCCATAAGTTTGGTATTCTATATCCAGAAATTTAGCCGAGTTGAACCAATGGCCCGGTTTGTATTCGGTTTTATCTCCACAAATGGTTTGAGCGACCGTTTCACCCATCATTCGGCCGGTGTACCAAACTGCTTCAATAGGTCTGCGATTTCCTATGGCCTCATCTTGTTCTGCACAATCGCCAATTGCATAAATGTCTTTGATGTTGGTTTCAAGGAAACGATTTACCTTAACGCCACGACCAAGCTCTATACCACTTTCATTGAGGAAGTTAATATTTGGGGAAACCCCAGCCGTGAGCCCGACAAAATCACATGCTATGGTGTCACCTTTATCCGTAGTCACGGCTTTGGCTTTTCCATTTTCACCTGGAATGATTTCGACGAGATTGGTCGATAATCGAAGATCTATGTGATGTTCAATAATATGTTCGTTTATCATTTTAGATTCTCCTGAAGGCAAAACCACATTCCAAAAACTATCTTCCCTTACCAAAAATGTGACCGGTATATCCCTGCTGCGAAGCATCTCGGCCAGTTCAATTCCTATTAATCCACCGCCAACTATTACCGCTCTATTACAAGCCTTATTGTCAGGAGCGTATTTTTCAACTCCCTCCAAATCTTGTTTGGAATATAAACCTTGCACTCCTTCCAAATCCTGTCCAGGCCAGCCAAATTTATTGGGTTTAGAACCAGTGGCAATAATCAATTTGTCATATAATATATCTGAGCTTCCTTTTAAATGGAGTTTTTTTTCTGAATGGTTAACGCTTTCGACATAAGCATTTACCAATTCTATCCTGTTCTTTTTCCAAAACCAATTCTCATAGGGTTGTGTATGTTCAAATTTCATATGACCCATGTACACATACATGAGCGCTGTTCGCGAAAAGAAATATTCTGACTCGGCAGAAATGAGGGTAATTTTTTTATCGGAAAGTTTTCTAATATGTCTGGCAGCGGTTACTCCAGATATGCCATTGCCAATGATAACGATGTGTTCCATATGATTTTAGTTGATAGTCTAGACTTATGTCGCAACTAAATATAGGAACTTAATTTTCAAGCTTATTTAATTCTGTTATAATTATGTGATATCTTTTATTGTAATTTGAATACAAAATCAATTGTAAGAAATTGGGAATGGCACCGACCTACAATTCGTTTGAGAATAAATAGTAAGAAAATGTTTAAAAACCCAATAGCCGCAATTTTTTGTTTTTTAACCGTAATGATTGGAAGTGCACAGAACGAAGCAGAGTTCTTTGCTCAAGCAGACACATTTTTTAGTACTTATGTTGAAGACGGTAGAGTTGATTACAAATCGATTGTTAAAGATCCGTCTTCAATTAATGGGCTTTTGGATATTGCTGCGAAAATAAATGTCTCAATGGATAACAGTGCGGATTATCAAGCTTTTTGGATTAATGGGTATAACCTTTTGGTCATAAAAAGTATAGTGGATAATTACCCGATTAAATCCCCCATGGATAAAGTAGGGTTTTTTGATTTGAAAAAGCATGCAATAGGAGGCGAGAAAATAACCCTTAATGATATAGAACATAAAATGTTACGTGGTGTATTTCCAAAAGAACCTCGATTCCACTTTGTTTTAGTCTGCGCGGGTTTGGGTTGTCCTCCCATAATAAATAAGGCCTATTTGCCCAACACCTTGGAAATTCAACTGGAAAAGCAAACAACATTAGCTTTGAATAATCCAGAGTTTATTCAAGTAGACAAGAACAAGGTTAAGATTTCCCAGATTTTTGAATGGTATACAAATGACTTTACAAAAGATGGTAAGAGTTTGGTGGATTTCATAAATGAATATAGAACAGGAAAATTGCCTAAAAAGGCGAAGGTTTCATATTATCCTTATAATTGGGCTTTGAATGAAAACAAATAATAGCAACATCAAAAAAACAAGAATGAAAAAGATCTTAAGTTTATGGTTAATCTTAGTAGTCTCATATACAGGATTTTCCCAAGATGATGATCAGGACCAACCTCAAAAAAGTAACATCCAGCAATACACACCCTCTAAATTAGTGGGCGAGGGGCAATGGGATTTAAAGTGGTTCAATAACCTCTACACGGAGACTAGAAGTACTTTTGAGGATGGGAGAATTCCGCGTGCTACTTTTTTTACTTCGACCATAGAGGTGTATACTGGAGTAGGTGAGAACAAAAGATGGAATATCGGAGCCATCGTTGAGATGCGAAGTAATGTAATAAATGACCGAAAAGCATTGGATGTTTTTAAGTTTGATGGAGATGAAAACACTGCCCGTTCTGGGATTACTTCAATTGCTCCATCGGTGAAATTTGTTCCTTTTGCTTCAGCGAGTAATTTTTCAATTCAAAGTTCTTTTTTCATCCCATTAGTCGATAACGAAACAGAGAATGGCGTATTCTTAGATCAGAAGGGGTATACCTGGCAGAATCGTTTTTTTTATGACTATACTTTTCCTAGTGAAAAATGGCAATTGTTCACTGAGTTAAATTCAGAATTGCATTTTGGCAAAGCAGGTGAGAGTTTTGCAAATAATAGTCTTACCCTTGCACCGGGATTGTTCTTAAGTTATTTTCCAAGTTCCAAGTTTACGATACTGGGATTGTTTCAGCACTCCCAACGCCTCGATTTGGGCAATAATTTCGATCAAGATTATACCGCAATGGGTGGTGGTGCGAAGTACCAATTAACGAACGCCTTAAATATTGAAGCACTTTACACCAATTTTCTAAGGGGAAGTAACACTGGTCTGGGCCAAACATTTAACATAGGATTGCGGGCCATATTTTAATGGATTATTTAAAAATACCGTATTTTTAAATTCTTAATCGCCCATAAATGAGGACTTTAGGTCTATTAGTTTTGTGTTTACTACAATTTTCCTGTGCTAGCCAGAAATTTGAAAAAATCAATGGCGTCAGCTTTGTTGCCTCACGTGAGAAAGTAGGACAGAATCATGTGGAGGAAATCTTGAACCTACATGCCAATCATGCTGCAGTTATGCCTTTTGGTTTTATTCGAGATATCAATTCACCTGAAATTATTTTTGATACGGAAAGACAATGGTTTGGTGAAACAAAAAGTGGCGCCAAGCAATATATTCAAATGCTTCATAAGAACGGTGTTGAGGTAATGCTGAAACCACAAATCTGGATTTGGCGTGGGGAGTTTACAGGAACATTGAAAATGCAATCGGAAGAAGATTGGGTAACATTGGAAACCTCCTATGAGAAGTTTTTAATGTCCTATGCGCACTTGGCACAAGAAACCAGGACAGCACTTTTGTGTATTGGTACAGAATTGGAGCAATTTGTAAAAAACAGACCGGTTTTCTGGAAAAATCTCATTGTAAAAATCAGAAGTGTTTATAAAGGTAAATTGACTTATGCAGCGAACTGGGATGAATATCCTAGAACTACTTTTTGGGAAGATATTGACTTCATAGGAATCGATGCCTATTTCCCATTGTCTGAAGAAAGAACACCTTCAGTTGAGCAATTGAAAATGGGTTGGCAAAAACATAAGAACAAAATGAGTGCCTTATCCTTTGAAAAAAACAGACCTATTATTTTCACGGAGTACGGTTATCGAAGTATGGACTATACAGCCAAGAAGCCGTGGTTAGTGGATAGAAGTGAAGAAAATGTGAATCTAGAAGGACAGGTAAATGCAAAGAAAGCGATTTTTGAAGAATTTTGGAATGAAGATTGGTTTGCCGGAGGTTATGTTTGGAAATGGTTCATACATCATGATAAAGCGGGTGGTGGCAAAGACAACAGATTTACCCCACAGAATAAACCCGCCCAGTTAGTAATTCGGGATTTTTATAAAATGTACTGACATGTACCGTATTTATTCCTTCTTTATTATTTTCTTTTTTATAAGTTGCTCAACTGATCAATTGAGTGAAGAAGATACTTTAAGTGCCATACTCGGTTTTAAGGAAGTTGTTTTGGATAATGTAATTTCTTGTGCCGCCAGTAATAAGGATGATAAGTTGGTGAGTGTTTTTTTGTATCCGAGGATTGGGGCGACCAATATTCAATATTTTGAAACTTCAAATGATTTGGTGGATAAAAATGATTTTGACAATTACACTTTATACAAGTATCCGTTGACTGATGTATTTAACGGATATCTTAAAAAGTTTGAAGTTGAACCATCAAATGAAAAATGGGTGATTGTTTCTTATGATGAAGATGGGAAAACACATCTTTCAAATCCAATCCATCTGAAACAACAATCAAAACCAACAGAATATTTACCGCAAAATATAATGGTTGATGCGTCTTCAGGGATGCCATTTTTTTCTTGGCAAGACGGTTTATATGAGGACACGAAGATTTATTTTCAAGTAGTATCCGATGCACAACATAATTTACTCTCCGGCACTTATACCTTTGAAAAGATGTTTACTTACTATGAATTGGATAATGTGGTACTGAATATCACTAAGAATACACCTCCTGTTTTGTCAGACGGGAATCCCTATAAATTTACATTGATGGGCGTAAGTGAGGATAACTGGGTCAACCAATTTTCTATTATTGAATTTGAATTAAAATAGACTTAGAACACGTATTCCGTGATCTTTTTGTGATTTCTAAAACTTATCTTTGGGACTATAAGAATCTTTTATTCTACTATGTTTAAGACGTATTTGTCTCTTGTTGTATTATTTACATTTACATTAGGTTTTTCCCAAACTCCCACTATTGTTGATGTAAAATTCAAGGGAACCGAAAGAATCAAAGTGTCATTCATCAAAAAATTGATAAATACCAAGGCTGGATCAGCTTTGGATTCACTTCAATTGAATGAAGATGTGATTCGTCTAAAGAGGCTTCCCTCTGTTTCACATGCTTATTTTCAAACTTTTGAGACCGATAATAATGGTTATGATGTGATTTTTACTATTGAGGAAAACTTTACCTTAATTCCTTTTGCGAATTTATTCAGTTCCTCAAACGACGATTTTGCATTTAGAATTGGCCTCCAAGAGTTTAATCTTCTCGGAAAGAATATCACCCTAGGTGGGTTTTATCAATATGATGTTTTCCATTCATACGGGCTTAATCTAAGGGCTCCTTATTTGTTTTCCAATAAGGTGGGCCTTTCTTTAAGTTATAATGATTTTGCAACACAGGAACCTGTTTTTTTTAATAACACAAGTGCTGACTACAAGTATAGGAATATGGGTTTCGAAGTAATGGGCCTCTATGAGCTCAATTTTAAGAATAGGGTCGAATTAGGGTTCAGTATCTTCACTGAAGATTATCAATATCTTTCTGGTGCTACCCAGGCAGATATTCCACAAACATTGAATGTAGATAAGCATTTGTTCAAATTAATATATAACTATGAGAATATTGAATATCACTATCAATATTTGAACGGCTTTAGAAGCACCCTTAATTTTCAGTATGTGGGTAGCACCGATGAGAATCTCCCCGAATTTTTAATAGGATTCAATGATTTTGTTTTTTACAAACGAATTGCTGATAAGGGAAATTGGGCCAATCGTTTACGATTAGGACTGGCCAGTAATATGGAAACCCCTTTTGCCCCTTTTTCTGTTGATAATAATCTGAACATTCGTGGGGTAGGCAACACCATTGATCGCGGCACCGCAGCCATAGTCTTCAATACGGAATATAGACATACCTTAATAGATAAGGATTGGTTTGTTTTACAGAGCAATCTGTTCATTGATGGTGGGTCTTGGCGAAATCCGGGAGGTGATTTTAGCGATTTTGGGGATCATGAGAATCTTAGAATCTATCCAGGGGTGGGGTTGCGGTTTATACATAAACGTATTTTCAATGCAATTTTTAGGATTGATTATGGCCATGGCATAACAAAAAACCCTTCTCGCGGAATTGTATTTGGAATTGGTCAGTATTTTTGATAAACTTTGTATAAACGAATATTTAAGTGGCTCTATCCAAGAATTCTTTGCTTGTCCTATTTACATTACTTTCCTTAAATACTATACTTGCCCAAGATTCATTGCAGACAGTTGTTGCAAAAGATGGGGATGGAATATTCTCAATCCTCAGGAATGAAGGCATTGATATTGTTAAATATTATGCTGAATTTCTCGAATTGAACGAAAGCAAAATCAAGAACGGGAGCCATTTGATCGTTGGGGAAGAATATTTAATTCCTGATGCACCTGATTCATTCAAAAGAAGAGGGACAAAAGTAATAATGCCAGATGCTAAGGAAGCACCAATATTTGAGGAGGAGTTGGCTTCTTTGAAGATTAAGGATAGTACCCTGAAACAAGCGGTATTTTATATTTTAACCGATAATGGAAGAGGTGTTTTAGGGGATTCTAAGAAATCCAAAGATGGGATTGCAACGAGAATGGCAAGAAAATTGCTTCAGAGTAGTGCAAGGGTTTACCTTTTGAATAGTAGTTCGAAAGATTCTCTGGAATTAATCGATTTTGCGACTGTGATAAATAAAAAGTATCTAAAACATACAGGGGACTATCAAAGATTATTGGTCATCAATACCCACGATATTAGCGCAAAGGCAAAAACCGATGTTGCGGTTTATCATTATGCAGAGAGTAAGGAAGGCAAGGAATTTGCAGATAATATTTTAAAAATGTTCGGAAAGAACACCATAAAACTTAAAACCTTAAATGAGTATTCTGAGGTTTTCGTCAATGATAAAGACGTTACTTTTGCCAAAAATATCCTACCTACCATTACTTTTATTGATATGGGCACAAAAAGCACCAACAATAAAAAAACCTTAAAGGTGACCACAAATATGAAAAATATTGCCGACCTAATTACAAGCGGAATTTTGTCCGACTATTCCAATACTGTGTTTGAGGATAATTAGAAAAATATTCTTTGAAAAACAAAAAAATAATATTTGGTCTTATGTTGTTCATAGCAATCATCGCTAATGGGCAAGATTCATATATTTCAGTCACGGCTGAGAAGGGCGATGGCATATATTCCCTATTGCGTAAGCAAGGGGTTAATCCGTATGAGACATATGACGATTTCATAGTCATGAATATAGCTAACCTTCGTGATAGTATTCACCTATACGAAGGCCGGAACTACAAAATTCCAGGTACTACCTTGGATACTGTTCCTGTTGTAGATACCATTCAAAAACAAGCGACTGAAATTAAAAAAATCAAAGGAAAATCTTTTCAAATTTTTGGCGAAAGACATGAAACTGTTCTTTCAAAAAGTGATAAGCTTAAAGGTGCAGTTTATTATCTCATATCTGGCCACGGTGGACCGGATCCGGGTGCCATGGCCGTTTACGGGAACAATAGTATTTCGGAAGACGAATATGCCTATGATATTACATTACGATTGGCCAAAGAATTACTGTCAAATGGTGCTACTGTATATATCATAATTCGAGACGAGAATGATGGGATTCGCGATGATAGAATTTTGAAAATCGACCACGATGAGGTTGCTTATCCTGATAAGGCCATACCGTTAAATCAAGTTGCTCGTTTAAAGCAACGTGTTGATATTGTAAATGATCTTCACAGAAAACATCGAGGCCAATTTCAACGACTCATAGTAACTCATGTAGATAGCCGAAGTAAAGGCCAGAATATAGATGTGTTTTTCTATCATCATGCAAAAAGCAAGAACGGAAAGAAATTAGCGGAAAGTATTCACAAGACCTTTCAAAAAAAGTACAAAAAGTATCAGCCCAACCGTACCTATTCGGGTACTTTTGAAGACCGAACTTCGCTCTATCTGGTTAAAAAAACCCACCCGGCAATGACCTTTATTGAGATAGGCAATATCAGGAATAGTAAAGACCAAAAAAGGATATTGGAACCCGATAATCGTCAAGCCCTAGCCAAATGGATATCTGAAGGTGTTTTATTGGATTTCGAGAGTGGTGAAATAGGACGTATTCGTTAGCGTATATTTCCAACGGTTAATCATAACCCATATTGAAAGCTGAAAGAATGGTTGACATAGATTACGAAACCCAATAACAGACAAAACCTCATATAGGTGTTTTAACGTGCAATGAAGATTAAGCTTAAACGGCAATCTTCTTTTTATAATAATCGTATAACTTATCTGGCCCTGCACCCAAATAGTTTTTAAGATGGATTACCCCAAAATGATATTGCAGTTTTACAATACCTAGCTTTCTATACTTTCTCGCGGAAGTTTTAACATGGTAGGGTAATATTTTAAAAATCGTTCGTTGGTATAAACGGCTAATGAACTCGTTATCCTCGAAAACGATGTAATCCTCATTGAAGCCCTTGGTTTTAACAAAGAGTTCTTTTGAAATGAAAAGTGATTGGTCACCTCCTCTGCAAATTCTGTGACTGTATCTGCTAAACCAAGCAAAACATTGAAGCAACCAATTATTACTATCAAAGCGCATTTGAAAACATCCGGCTTTTTGATTGCTCGAAATAGCATTTAGTATATGATGGTCAAAGTTTTTAGGCGGAAAGGTATCTGCATGTAAAAAATAAAGGATATCCCCCTTTGAATTATTGGCGCCAAGGTTCATTTGTTTCGCCCTGCCCTTTTCAGACGTAAAGACAGTCGCCCCAGTTTTTTGCACAATTGAAATGGTATTGTCAGAACTTCCCCCGTCAATGACCAGTATTTCAGATATATGCCTTGAAGTACTGTTTTTTAATATATAGTTTATAAGTTCACCAATATGGTCTTCCTCATTCAGTACAGGAATTATGATGCTGATTTTTGGACTATCTCTTCTCATTTAAACGCCAGTCGTAGGTTATATACTTGATTTCAGGATTGGGCAAAATCTCAGTATTGGAATATTTATTTATATAATCAATCAAGGAGTTTTTTTTAGTAAAATCCCCTTTATACCATTTGAATATTTTTGATAACTCGATCGCATTTACAGTTATTTTGTTCTTGGTCGTGTCATTTATGAAATTGGAAGTAGCCTTTTCCAACTGTTCTTCAATTTTGGATGTCGCGAAGGCTTCATTCAATAATTTTGGACAAGAATATGATGCACAGTTAATGGCAAAATGAATACGTGGTTCATCCATTTTTCTTAAAATTTCATGCTCTATCTCGCCAAGGGAGTATTTATCATCCCCTATCATCAATCTGTCCTTGCCCCAAGGCCTAAAGATATCCTTGATGCTTTCCAATGGGTAATTCTCTAAGATCAATTGTACCGTTCCCGCATTGTAAAGGTTGATATAATAGGCCAAACGTTCCTCTTTTTGTGCAGTATTCGAAATAGGATTATTAGCGAGGTAATCCAAATAGTTTTTCAGTTGGCCAGCATCATTCTTAAAATTCTTATAATCAACATTTCCTTGGGCATCTACATGCTTTTTTAAGAGTTGGTCCCATTTGTCATGATTCAAAGACTGAACAACTTCACCAGAAATAGGAATCGTTATATCCGCTGTCAATGGACAATATGCCAAGAATAAGAAAAGGCTATAATAGATTGATGAAATTTTTTTAATGTACATATTCGAATGTATTTATAAAATTGCCTCTAATGTTTTAAAAAGCAATGCACTCACCAAGGCAGCAATTGGCAAAGTCAAAACCCATGACAGTATAATTTTGGAAACCATTTTCACATCCGATTTTTTAGTAACAGTACCAATACCAAAAATAGAACCTACTGAAACATGTGTAGTTGAAACCGGTAAGCCATGAATACTGGCCGTGGTGACCAGTAGGCCAGTTATCATATTAGCGGTAAAACCCTGCCCCGAATTCATTGGGGTGATTTTCTTACTCATCGTAATCCCTACTTTTTTAGCATTCATCAAGCCACCAATGGCCATAACCACCGCAACGGCGATCATGCTCCATTTTATATCCATCGTATTTATAACCAACAAAAGGCCCACAATTTTAGGGGTGTCATTCAATCCTCTTGCAAAACTAACCACACCTGAACTTAGATAATGTAAGGAATCTAATATCTTCTGAAAGGAAATTCCAAGTAATTTGCCGCTGTAAGTGGTATTTACATCATTCTTTATAGAAGCAGTTAGTTTTGAATGGGATTCCATTTGCATTTGATTTCCTGAAGTTAAGGCCATTTGATTTTCAACTTTTTGAATTGAAATACCGTCATCCTTATTGATTCGAAGAATCTTTCTTATATAGCGAAAAAGCAAATAGGCTATTAAGCTCGCAACAGCTGCCATAAGTGGACTGACCACCAAAGGCATTAAAAAAGTCTTGCCAAGTTTCATAAAATTGAAATCGTACCCCACAGCCATGACCCCTGCCCCAAAAAGAGCACCGACTAAACTGTGTGTGGTAGAGATAGGCATGCCAATTCGTGTGGCAAGGTATACGGTGATAGCGGCTCCCAACGCAATTGAAATAGCGAAATTGGGATCTAATATGAGCTCATTGGGAACAAGTCCTTTACCTGAAAAATTCTTCACCAATTCCTGAGCTAATACAATGGCCACAACAGATCCAAAAAAGGTGGTCAAGGTTGCCCAGCTTATCGCCTTTTTATAGTTAGTAGTACCACTGCCAAATAATGTGGCAACACCTTTGAAATTGTCGTTGGCACCATTACTATATGCCAAAAAACAGGCAGCCACCAGTAAAAGGATAAAAACTAAACTCATTTAACTAATGTAAAATTGGATAGTCTTTTTGACGCTTCCTAACACCAATACTTACTAAACTTACACAAAAAAAATAAAAGGAATTCAGTCAAATCGTGTTAGCAACAACCTCCACCATTATAATGCCAAGTACTTTCGCTAATATGTATTTGTTCGCTGCTTTTTGCCAAAACAGCTGCAGTCTTATCGCAAACTGCCATAGGCTGGTTTTGCATAAGAACATGACCAGCATTATCATCAAAATACGCTTCATTACCATAATAGATTGCCGTTTTTCCGGTAAAAATACAGGGCCCGTCTTCAGGCATAGGATCCTTGATGGCGGCAATTTCAATAGATTCTATAAAAATCAATTCATCGGTTGGGTAATGATTAGGCGATAATACTCTATATGATTTTCTTGCCCTGATTTCTATTGTGCCAAAGCCAGCATCAGTCAATGCTTTTACGTAGTCTCTGATGGGTATGCTGCCACTTAAACAAAGTGCGCGAAGCCTGTCGTCATTGCGTAGCTCATGGTTCATTGGTTGTTCGCAAGTGGGGTCACTCATCACCAAGCGGCCATGTGGTTTTAGAACGCGATACATCTCTGAAATTGCCTTCTTTAAATCCTCGGTCTTAAAAATATTAAAAAGGCAGTTTTGCGCTGCTACATCAATACTTTCGTCTTCAATAGGCAAGTTCAAAGCGTCACCCTTTATAAGATTCACAAATTCGCTTTTGAACCAATCATTTTCAATCTCCGCAATCTTAAAATTTTGTCTTGAAGCTTCCAACATTTCATCAACCACATCCACGCCGGTCACTCCACCTTTTTGACGGGAAAAATAAGAAAATTGCAAAAGTTCCATTCCACCTCCAACACCCACATAAAGTACTTTTGGGTTGTTAACCAAATCCTGGGCTGAGACCGTACTGCCACACCCATAGTTCATCTCTTGCATGATCTTGGGGATTGATAACCCAGGAAATTGCCAAATTGGGTTAGTAGTGCAACACAATCCTTCATCAGGCGTTAGCGCGGCTTCCTTGTACAAATTGTTGGTTGCTTCTAAATAACTCATAGTTCTTTTATTAATTCTTTGAATAGTTCAATCATTTTAGGCTCTGTTTCGCCAGCTACCTTTATAATCTCTTGAATATCAACGGGCTCGAGATTATCTGGATCACATTCATCTGTCAATACAGAAACAGCTACGATAGGTAGTCGTAAATGATTGGCAACAATTACTTCAGGCACAGTGCTCATGCCAATAGCGTCTGCACCAATAATCTTTAACATTCTGTATTCTGCCTTGGTTTCCAATTGCGGACCAATAACAGCTGCATAAACTCCTTTTTGTAAACTGATATTCTTCCGCTTGGCAATGGCACTTAATTTATTACGCATATTTAAATCATAAGGTTCGCTCATGTCTACAAATCGGTCTCCGAATTCGGCAACGTTGCCGAACGCCAATGGGGAACCTCCCAACAGGTTTATATGATCTTCAATAAGCATAATATCCCCTTTTTTAAAGTCGAGGTTTACAGCACCAGCAGCGTTCGATACGAATAACCGCTGTACCCCAAGTTTGTGCATTATTCTTATGGGATAGGTAACATCAACAAAATCATAACCTTCATACATATGAAAACGACCCTCCATCACAACGGTCTTTTTGCCTTCTATAGTTCCATAAATCAATTTTCCCGAATGGAATTCGACAGTAGCCAACGGAAAAAACGGAATATGATTGTAATGCGCTGTTATAGGGTTTTCAATAGCGTTGACCAATTGGCCTAATCCAGTTCCCAAAACAATACCGATTTCTGGATTATCAAAACCTTTGTCCTTTAAATAATCAGTTGATTCCTGTAATTGTTGCTCAGTTATAATCATATATTCTTCAAATAGGGTTGAAAAGCCTCAATATGTTTTACATCATCATAAAGATCAATATCATTCTTAGCTTTTAAAATAAATACCTTTTTCTTTTTTAGGTCGTTCATGGTGCTTTGAAATACCTTTTCCGTTCCCCAAGCCTTATTCATAAATACCTTGTCATTAAATGATTTCATGCCTAGGAGGTAGTATCCACCATCTAAGGCAGGCCCAATGACAAAATCATTCTGTGCTAATGCAGTGAAGGCTTGTTCTAATTCACGCGAATTCAAATCGTACACATCACTGCCGATGATGATGATATTTTCAAATCCCTCATTAAAACCTTTTCGAAATGCATTCGCCATACTTTCTCCTAAATTAGGACCTTGTTGTAAACGCTTGTCAAAAATAGTACTATCCCAAATATCATCTTCCCAAATTTCTTCGGAATAATGAACCTGTTTGTATACCTGCAGTTTTTTAGTAATCTCAAAAGTGTGATTTAAAAGATAGTTGTAAATATCCAACGCGACTTTATCCCCAACCGTTGCTGCCAACCGAGTTTTACAGCGACCCAAAACGGGGTTTCTTGTAAAAATGAGTAATAGATTTTTTGAATTTGCCAAGAGGTGGTGAATTGTTTTGTCGTCTTTTTTATTCGTTTGGGGTGAAATGATGCTCATAATGCCCGTTAACTCAATCGTATACCTTTTCGCCCTTGGTCAGCAATTTACCCCAAAGCTTGTTATAGGCATGCACTTTTTCTGTTTCGTTTCCAATAGAATCAAAAACAGGATAGCCCAAATTCTTCCACTTGAAAATTCCTCCATAGAGGTTTTGAATATTCGTGTAACCCAATTTCTGTAGTTTCTCACCTATATCCTCAGAGCGTACCCCAATAGAGCAGTAAACAACAATTGGTGCATTGAAATCAGGAATGGAATCCTTTATTTTCTGTGGTTCAAAATTATCATAACCAACCCAAATGGCATTTTTTAAATGGCTTACCTCAAATTCATCAATTTTGCGCGTATCAAGGAAGACAATACTATCTTGTGAAATAACTTCATTTACCTGAATATAAGGAATTGATTCCTTATTTAGCATACGCAGGGTTCTATCCAATTTCTTTTGCGCACAACCCGTGAATGACAGAAAAATAAAAATGTTAACAATCTTAGATAATCTCATATAGGAAAAAATGTAATGGCAAAGATACTATTTTATAGGTGTTTTAGTAACTTGACCATAACAATAAAAATGATGTTTTATGGGATTCAAATTGAACCTAATTACCGTTTTAACAGTTTTGATTGTATTGGGTTCTTGCAAAAACAAGAAACAAAAACAGTCAGCTATAATTGAAACTACTCAGACGAAATATTATGCAGAACCTTATCGGCCCCAGTTTCATTTTTCACCGGAGGAAAAATGGATGAACGATCCCAATGGCATGGTATATCATGAAGGAGTTTATCATTTGTTCTATCAGTACTATCCTGATGATATTGTTTGGGGGCCAATGCATTGGGGACATGCCGTAAGTAGAGACTTGGTACATTGGGAGCATAAGCCAATAGCCTTGTATCCTGATGAACATGGGATGATATTTTCTGGAAGTGCGGTTGTTGATAAGAACAACACTTCAGGATTTGGTTCAGCCGAAAACCCACCACTTGTGGCAATCTATACGTATCACCTAATGGAGGGTGAGAAAGCGGGTAGGACCGACTTTCAAACCCAGGGAATTGCCTATAGTCTTGACAATGGCAATAATTGGGCGAAGTATGAGGGCAACCCGGTCATCGGAAATGAAGGGATAAAGGATTTTCGAGACCCCAAGGTCATGTGGCACGAGGCTTCCAAAAAATGGGTAATGACCTTGGTGGCAGGAGACCATGCTAAGTTCTACGGTTCTAAAGATTTGAAGAAATGGGAACTTATTGGCGAATTTGGGAAGGATAATGGGGCACATGGTGGGGTTTGGGAATGCCCTGATCTTATACCCATGAAAGTTGAAGGGTCTGATGAAGAAAAATGGGTGTTGCTGATCAGCATCAACCCAGGTGCCCCAAATGGCGGTAGTGGTACCCAATACTTTGTTGGCAATTTTAACGGAAATACATTCACTACGGATCAAAAGGAAACTAAATGGATTGATTGGGGCACAGACAACTATGCAGGCGTAACTTATAGTAATACCCCTAATGACGAAATTATTTTTATAGGATGGATGAGCAACTGGACCTATGCCCGAGATACACCAACAGAAAAATGGCGCAGTGCCATGACGTTACCGAGAAAATTGTTACTCAATAAGGTCAACGGGAGTTATCAGTTGATTAATTATCCTATTGATGAGTTAAATACACTAGTGAAGACAAATAAGAAAAAGGAAATAAAAATTGAAGCAGGAGAGGTTGAAACTATTCAATTTGACAATATTAATCAATCTGAGGTTAAATTCCATACCTCTTTAAAAGATTTGAGGCTTACGTTTCTAAATAGCCTGGATGAGAAATTGATACTTTCCATAAATGCCGAAAACAGCCTTTTTCTCCTAGATAGGTCAAAGTCAGGCAAGATTGATTTTCAAGAGGATTTTGGAAAGGAAATTCAACAAATACCATTAGCAAACTTACCAAATGAATATTTTGAATTTAGGATTATATTAGATCAATCTTCCATTGAAATATTCATAAATAAGGGGCAATATGTGATGACAGCGCAAGTGTTCCCAAATGAAAATTACAATAGGTTAACGATTGAAAACTTATCCCAGGAACAAATACTTTTAAAAAGTTTTGAGATAGGTAAAGTGAGCCGAATCTGGAAATAAAAAATCGAAATACAATCGTAAAAACGAAAAACCCACTCCTATCGGAGCGGGTTTAATGTTTTAAGTGGTACCTCCAGTAACAACAGCTACTTTTTTATTTAGATATTTCATTGAATATGATATTTGGTAAGAAGTGATTCAATTTTTATTATGACTTTCTATTTGTAAAAATCAAAGCACTTCTTGAGTTAATAAATAATGGAACATTTGTTCAGTTGTAAGTATTTGACATCAGAGCTTTGGCTCTAAATAAAAGTTAAAATTTTGCACTTGGTTGATTTTTATTCAACTCTATTTTGCTAACAATTTCATTCATAAGATAATCGTCTAATTCTTTAAGTGCCTTCGGCATGGTGCAACCTTCCTGGACATGGATTTTCTTACTTACCGAGGGTAAATCGATTATAAATAGTAAGTTGCCCACGCTTGATTTTCCCAGTCCGCATCTATAACTTTTGTCCAAGTATCTTAGACTAGATTTGCTCAACATTTTTTTCAATTTAAATAACTGATCCTTGGTCAATTTTTCAACAATAGGGATTTGAGATTGCAATCCTTCCTTTTTATCGTAACTGATACTGCCATTATCGTAGATTGAAATGGACTCGTACAAACTCGGACTGGAAGATTTGTTTACATATAATTTGGTGAAAATGATTTTACTATCGGCATCTAAGTTATTACTGGTAAAAGATGACCATAGTAGGGAAAAGGCTACTACACTGAGTAATTTGAAATAAGTTTTCATAATAATTCGTATTTAGATTTATAAAAAAATTGTTTGTATATCCAGTTTTACCTTGTTTTAATTGATTGATATTATGTCTAATTAATAATGATTAAGTAAACTGGTCTATTTAATTTTAGGCCAAAAATTTTTATTGATACAATATTCTCAGGGTATAATCCATAAAATCGTCCAATGCTTTTGTATTCAATTGATATTTCATTCTAAGAATTGCCCCATGATATCCATCATATATAATGTTTGCCAATTCCTTGGCGTTAAACTTGTTTTTAATTTTATTATCCGCTTGCGCCTGGGTAATCCATTTGACGAGATAGTCCTTGTATGTGGAAAAATTAGTAGAAATCGGTTCGGAAAACACATTGTCCTCTTTGGTAACTTCGGTGGCTAGCGCCAATAACAAGCAGTTTTTGTCGCTCTGCCCGGATTTATATAAGCTGTTGGCCTTTAAGAAAAATGTCCTGATCTTATCTTCGGCAGTCAAACCTTCGTTGTTGTCAACTTCTTCCAAAAACTGAATAATTAACTTTGAGTACAGCTCCATTGCTTCAAGAGCAAATGCTTCCTTGCTCGCAAAGAAATTGTAGAATGACCCTTTAGGTATGTCACAAGCTTTTAAGATATCTTGTATACCTGTATTTGCATATCCCCTTTCGCGTATAAGGGAAATACCCTTAATCAAAATGTCGTTTCTGTCGTGTCTAACGTTCATAAGTTGACCAGTCTAGTTGCAAATATATAAATTATTTTTATTGGTACAAGTAAAAATGCAATAAATTATATTATCCCGTAAATAAAAGGGTCTTTCACAATTGAAAATTTACAAAGCTGACCGCGCAGAAGTAATTAAACGACTTATGTAAATAGTGGCAAATAAAAGGGAGTAATTCGATGGGCAAGAGTAAAGATGTTTTTTAAACCCATGTTAATCAATTGCTTATAAGCTAGGTTCGAATCCCGATTTTCTCCGCTTAAATTTGATGTCATTTCATAATCTCGGAAGTAAAAAGTTATTTCTCCTGGTACAATTAATATTTAAATAATAGTAACCTACTATTAATTGCTAAATTGCCTATAAAAGGAACATTTTTTGGGACACCACTTTATTCTTTAGTAGATAGTATTATAAACAAACCCACCATCATTTAAACTTTAGAAATTCAGTATTAATTCTCAACTATTGAAGGTATACAACAACCGTTTTTTAAAGAACCTAAGAGCGGTTTAAAAATTGAAAGAATCAAGGTAAGTATGAGTATTGTGTAGTCATGCATTTAACGAATAAATAGGGATTAAGTATTCGAGATGGACTTGAATCTTAGTTACTTAGAAATTAATTAGTCATAATATTCTCCTTTATAGTATTTAGATATAGTATCTTTATTTGAGTAAAAAGATGCTGAAACATCAACCAGAATGTCAACTACAAATAAAAACCCCCGTAATTATTGATATTACGAAGGTCTTCTGTGGTACCTCCAGGATTAACTGCGCTTTGCTTGTTGTTCCTTTGGTACCCCATGTGAAAATGCTAAACCACGCACCTAAAAAGGTGCTTGTTTTTTAAAGGCGCTTCTTACAAAGTAAACTTTGTTCAATCGCTCCAATAAAAAACCCGCTCAAAAGAGAGCGGGTTTAGCGTGTTAAGTGGTACCTCCAGGAATCGAACCAGGGACACACGGATTTTCAGTCCGTTGCTCTACCAACTGAGCTAAGGTACCAGTATTTCAGTTTTCATGAAGCCCCAGAAAAGTTGAAGGCCTTGTCCGCCGAAGCTCAAGAACTGCTTGTGCAAAGGCGGGTGCAAATATAATTTCAAAATTAGGATATACAAACAAAAACCAAAAAAAAGGTGATTGTTTTTTTTCATTTACAGATCTTTGTTAAATGAATTTGATTATAGATGTTGGAAATACCTTTGTAAAGCTCGCAGTTTTTAAAAACAGTAACCTTTTGCTTAACGAATCAACAGAGGTCGAAAATCTAATAAATAGAACAAAGTTGATTTTTCATGAATTTCCTCAAATAGATTGGGCCATTGTGTCTTCAGTTGTGGACTTGGGTAAAAGTGAAATGAAAGCACTCACTGATTTTTGTAATGTTCATATTCTGAACCATCAATCCAAAATACCTTTTAAAAATTTATATGCCTCACCCACAACATTAGGTGTTGATCGAATTGCTTTGGCCGCCGCTGCGTTTTATAATAGTACAAATATCACTACTTTGGTTATTGATGCCGGAACATGCATTACCTATG
>JAAETN010000197.1 GCA_024228355.1 Maribacter sp.
AAGTTCCCAAGAAAACAATGTGTTGCAGCAAAAAGTAAATACTATAGCCGAAAAGAATGGCATGATTACCATTGATGATATTTCAGGCACCAACATAGACGTTCAGATTTTTGATTTGGCTAAATTAGGGGATGATGCCTGTTGTTATGATTTACCCGAGAGCATTTCAGATGATGAAAAACCTGTTATATTTGTGATGGATTATGCCTTTGGGGAGCAAGCTTATGAAACCATTGACGAGTTATTGAAACCATATAAAAGCAATAAAAATGGAGATGTTTTCCTTGATGTTGCTTCAATTTCTATAATGGGAAAGGCTGGTATACTGGAAGGAAGTAAAGGGGATTTAATGATACCATCAGCCCATATTTTTGAAGGGACATCTGATAATTATCCTTTCAAAAATGAACTTAGCGCCAAGGACTTTCAAGGATTTGGATTGGATGTTTATGAAGGTGCAATGGTTACGGTTTTGGGTACTTCCTTACAGAATAGGAATATTTTGAAGTTTTTCCATAAGTCTACCTGGAATGTCATCGGGCTCGAAATGGAAGGAGTGCATTAT
>JAAETN010000198.1 GCA_024228355.1 Maribacter sp.
GGATTGGGTATTTTTTATTTACAACATGGTCAACCAAGCCATTATCTCCTGGGTATGAAGTTTGTAATTAATTATTTCTTCTGGGATTTTCTTTTGCTCGGTTAATCCAAGGGCATATTTCCTGGCTTCATCCATAGAATTAAAAGAACCATTGTCCACCAAGTTTTTTGATAAATGCGAAATAATCAACGCCATAATGGAAGCGTTGAATTCCGGATGGTATTGAACCCCGAAGAATGATCCTTTATTGTAATTAAAGGTCATTGCCTGTACTTTTGAATGCTCATTATAAGCCATTACAATGGCATTTTTTGGTGTTTTCGCCACTTCATCATAGTGAATACATAGTGCATGGTAATTATCACTTCTATCCTTAAATAAGGGACTGTTCTTGCCCGCATCGGTCAACAATATTGGCTTGGATATTCCTATTTCCAATTGATTTTTACTTTTATCCACTTTGCCACCAGCCACAACCGTAGCAACTTGCATGCCCCAACAACTCCCATACATAGGTATACCACTATCAAAAATAGTTTCTGCAAAATCCAGTTGCCTTGTAACAGAAGGAATGTCATCTAAAACACTCAATGAGCTACCCGTCCATAAAATACCGTCATACTCTTTTAATTGGCTTTCAGAGGGCAATTCTTTTGTGCTATCCGCAGGAAAAATAGATACTGTTTTGGCATTGGGGACCAGATAGTTCAACATTTCCTCAAAAAGCAAGTGGTAAGGTATAATTCCAGAAGCTTCCCTAAGAATCCTAGTCTCCTTATTATTTCCTTCTACAATTAAAAGTTTCATTTATAAACTGTTTAATTCTCCCGTTACCGCTGCCTTAAATAAGCATTCTAGATCTTTTGCATTTACAGGTTTTGCATTGGTAGGTGTTGAAGGGTCTTTATAAGCCATTTCCCCGATTTCAGCGGCATTATGTTCGTTAATGCCAATTTCTTTGAGGGTATTGGGTATGTTCAATAGGTTCCTAAGCGTTTTCACGTACTGTATTATCCCATCTGTCCCATGACGTTCCAACTCTAAAACTTTCGATAAATAAACCATTTTTTTCTCAATGGCAGATTTGTTTTGTTTAAGGGCATAAGGTAAAATGATGGCGTTTAACAAACCATGCTGTTTGTTGTAAAGGGCTCCCAACTGGTGTGCTATTGAATGTACTGAACCCAAGCCTTTCTGAAATGCGGTAGCTCCCATAGAGGCAGCAACCAACATTTGACCACGCGCCTCGATATTTTCCCCATCTTTAAACGCTATGGGAAGATATTCCGCTATTAACCGAATGGCTTCTATGGCAATGCCATCGGCCATTGGATGATAACCAGGAGCACAATAGGCTTCTATAGAATGCACCATGGCATCGACTCCTGTCCAAGCTGTAATGCTAGGAGGTAACCCAACTGTCAATTCAGGGTCGGATATTACAATGCCAGGTAGCATTTTAGGATGGAATATTATTTTTTTGGTATGTAATGTTTCGTCCAAGATTACAGATGCCCTACCTACTTCTGATCCAGTGCCTGCTGTTGTAGGTACTGCAATTATAGGTGCAATCCCCTCAAGATTGGCATTGGTCCAATTGTTCCCGATATCTTCAAAATCCCATAAAGAACGAGTTTGTCCTGACATGAAGGCAATGGTTTTGGCAGCGTCAATCGCTGATCCCCCGCCAAAAGCTATGACTCCGTCATGCTTATGCCCATTGAAATGGGCTACCCCATGCAACACATTTTTTTCAGTGGGGTTACCTTGGACATTACTGTATATGCTGTACGCTATTCCTTCTTGCCTTAAAACCTGAACAGATCTTTCAACGATATCCAAGTTTACTAAGCCTTCATCTGTAACGAATAGAGGCCTATTAATACCCAATTGTTTGCATGCGATTGTTAAATCGTTGATTCTACCTGTTCCAAACCAGATCATGGTAGGGTAATTCCAATTCGTTTTTGTTAATCCCATAAACACTGCTAACTTTTAAACTTCAAAAAATATGATTGCCAAATCCTGTAGTGATTGTTACCTTCTAAAGTGAAATGATTTAACCCTTGTCAAATGGTCATATCCAAATTTTGATAAAGTAACCCCTCTTCCAGAATTTTTCATACCTGTCCATGCTAGTGCAGGGTCCAAATAATCACAGCGATTCATAAAAACAGTTCCGGTTTCAATTCTTTGCCCTAGAACAGTTGCTTTTTCGATATTTGTGGTCCATATGGAAGCTGTTAAGCCATACTGTGAGTCATTCATCATTGTTATTGCCTCGTCATCATTTTTTACTTTCATGATTCCTACAACTGGCCCAAAACTTTCTTCGGTCATTACATCCATGGTGTGGTTAACATTTACCAAAACATGTGGTGAAAGATAAGGGCTATCCTTTTTTGAAGCAGTAAATAAAGATTCGTCTACTAATGATTTAGCTCCGCTTTTAATTGCACCGTTAATTTGATTTCGTACATAATTGGCAGCTTCTGTTTTGACCATTGGGCCTAAATTAATACCTGATTCCAGCGGATTACCCAACTTATATTTTTTCGTAATCGAAACAAAACCTTCAATAAATGTTTCATACAAAGACTCATGCACATAAATTCTTTCAATGCCGCAGCACGACTGACCGCTATTAAAAAATGATCCGTCCACCAAATTTTCAATACACCGATCTAGATCAGCATCCTCCCGTACAAATGCAGGGTCTTTTCCTCCCAATTCCAATCCGCAAGGAATAAACTTATTGTTTAAGGAACTTTGAACTGCAATACCTCCTTGTACGGATCCCGTAAAACAAACGCCATCAATATTGGGATTACCAATAAACTCAGCTGTATTCTTATGGCTCAAATGCAAAATTTGAAAAACCCCATCGGGTAATCCCCCTTTCTTTGCTGCTAGTGCATATTGCTCTGCCACCAAAGGCGTTTGAAATGAATGTTTTAAAATAACCACGTTTCCTGACATCAAGGCTGGAATAATGGCATTGACAGAAGTTAGAAATGGATAGTTCCAAGGGCTTAAAACACTTATGATTCCAAGTGGAACTTTTTCAACCCATTTTTCAATTTCTACCCCACCATCAATTTCATAAGATTTTAAGGATTCTTCGGCAATCGCGATCATATAGTTGGCGCGGTCGGCAAAACCTGCAATTTCCCCAGGGGATTGACTCAAAGGCCTTCCCATCTGCCAAGTGATTTCATTGGCAATGTCCGCAGTATTCTCCACTATGTACTTTACAAATTTCGTAATATATTTCCCCCGTTCCCCAATGGATAGATTAGACCAATCAGGTAGAGCTTTCTTGGCCACAGCTATCACATTTTTGACGTCTTTGGAACTGTGCTCCGCTGTGGAACAATAGACTGATCCGTCTATAGGTGAAATAGTGTCTCTCATATGTTAGATAATTTCAAAATACCTATTTAATTGCCAGTCGGTTATTGCTCTTCGCTGCTGCATATCTTCCCATTCTCGGGTATAGGCATAATGATCTACAAAAGCATCACCAAACAAGTCGCGTGCTACATTCGAATTTTTGAATAGTTCGGCCGCATTTGTTAAGGTTCTTGGTAACTGAAGCTCCTCAGGGAAATCCGCTTCATAGGCATTACCTGTAACAGCTTTCAAAGGTTCTATCTTATTTTCAATGCCCCAAATTCCAGAGCCTATGGCAGCGGCCATTGCTAAATGTGGATTAATATCCGCAGCAGAAACACGATATTCCACTCGTTGGGATTTGGCTGTTCCTGGTATTGCCCTTAGTGCACAAGTTCGGTTATCAATACCCCATAATGCCGCTGTTGGTGCCCAAAACCCGGGAATGAGCCTTGTATAGCTATTGCAGGTTGAGGCTATCATTGCCAATACTTCTGGCATCAATTTTTGCTGCCCCCCAATAAACCATCTCATAACATCAGACATATTATCCATCTTGCCTTTATCATAAAAGGCCGATGACCCATCCTTCTGCTGTAAAGAAATATGGATATGACCAGACTGGCCGGGGTAATTTGGTGACCACTTAGCCATAAAACTAGCCATCATATTATGTTGCTGGGCCCAGACCTTCATGAAGGTCTTGAACAATACACCATTATCGGCCGCCCTTAGCGCTGATGAATGTTCAATGGCCCCTTCTAAAACACCGGGGCCTGTTTCGGTATGCAATCCCTCCAATGGCATTCCCATTTCTTCAGCAAGTTGCATTATTTCATGATATAGTTGGGAATGTGTAGAATTTCGTAGAACAGAATAGCCAAAATTACCTGGTGTAATCGGGTCCAAATTATAAAAGTTTTTGGCCCTTACCGTTTTGGGAGTCTCATCGAAAAGAAAAAACTCAAACTCACAAGCAGCAGTAGCCGTATATCCCAAACTATTCAATCGATCCAAGGTTTTCTTCAGAATAGATCGTGGACAAATTGTTGCTGCCTCACTTTCGGAAAAATCTGCAAGAAAAATGATTGACTGGTGGACCTCTGTTGGCAAAATCCGCAAGGTAGAAGGATCAATGTTCGCTTTGGCGTCTGTAAATCCGTCACGCCATCCCGTAAATGAATCCTTATCATACAAAACATCATCTGAATCCCAACCAAAAATCACATTACAAAATCCTAAACCCTTGTCCAATGCTGAAATAAATTTGCTCGCCTTGACATATTTACCGCGAAGTACCCCGTCAATATCCACAACGGCCAATTTTATATTTTTTATTTGATGGTCCTTTATGTATTTCTTAACCTCTGCAGCAGTCATATTTTTATCTTTTTCTTCCATATGGCTCATGTTTTATTTTGTGGTGAATTCATTATTCATCGCAATGACATAATTCGAATTTCCCAACCTATTATCAAATATACCCCAGTAACACCCATTTTGAAAGTTACATATTTATTCTTGCTCTTGGTTTGGTTGATGATCCAAGGCAAACTCCTCCTCCGGTGAAAGTATTAAACGATGCCGACCTTTCAATGCAAAGTATATTAGACCTACTATCAAGTATGCAATGGCAATAAATACCGCCGTTCTATACGATTTGTCCTGAAGTTGATAATAAATAATAGCGCAAGCTAGGACAATTGTAATCCACGCCCCTGGATTTCCAAAGGGGCTTTTGTAGGGGCGGTCTAAATTTGGTCTATTTTTTCGTAAGAGTATAAACGATCCACTTTGCAATATATAGGATAGCATAGCACTAAAAACTGCAATATTCAAAAGGGCACCACCCACAAAAACCTCACTTTCCTCACCCGCCAAATAACGGGTGACCAATAGGACAACAAATCCAATGACCGTTCCTAATATCAAAGCTGTAAAAGGTGTTTTTCTTTTACTGTGCGTCAAGGACAGGAATATTGGAAAATAACCAGCTCTTGACAAGGAATAAATTTGTCTACCAAAGGCAAAGATTATAGTATGAAAAGAGGCCATTAGACCAATCGAGGCGACTAAAGCCAAAAGTTTAGCAATATTATCCCCAAACAATACCTTAAAACCATCCAATAAGGGTTCACCAGATTGCGAAAGTGCAAACGACCCCAATGGAATCGAGGCATTCAACCAGAGTATCAAAAAGGCTGATATAATCAAGGTTATTATACCATAAGTCAAACCCTTTGGCATATCTCTTTTTGGATCAACAGATTCTTCAGCGGCCAATGGCAATTGCTCTATGGCCAAAAACAGCCAAACTGCAAAAGGCATAGCCTTTAGTGCTCCTGACAATCCGAAAGGAAATAATTCCCCACCACCACCATCCAAATGTTCGGCTTTTCCATTGGCCCCAGCTTTGATATCCAAAGCGAATTGGCTAAAATCCACACTTCCTAAAGAGGATACCCAATAAATAATCAAACAAGCTAATGCCAATAAGGTTAGTGTAACCGTGAATCGAAAAGAAATTTCCACACCCACGATGTTTAAGAGCGTAAATACCGTGTAGAATCCAAACCACCAAAAAGGCAACATATCATGGGAAGTTTCAAATATACCTGCCATATAATGGCTCAAGAAAAAGACAATTACAGCTGGAGTCAATATGAATTCCAAGTTTTCAACCAGACCGGTAAAAAATCCGCCCCATGGTCCCATTGCAGAGCGCGCAAACGAATAGGCCCCGCCTGTATGTGGTAGAGCAGGTGACATTTCAGCAACGCTTTGGGTCAACCCAA
This sequence comes from Maribacter sp., assembly GCA_024228355.1. GTDB lineage: Bacteria > Bacteroidota > Bacteroidia > Flavobacteriales > Flavobacteriaceae > Maribacter_A. The sequence goes on from JAAETN010000198.1 coordinate 6,189, forward strand.
TATACATGATGGCCACAATGATAGTTGCCAGGCACATACCGCCCCAACCACCTGAGGCCAAGCCCAAATTCCATCCAGAAAAATGACCCGATATCACGGCACCAACACCTAAGGCCCATAAGGACCAAACCCCGGCATGACGCTTTAATTCCCTGGAATCAAAATAGGATTGATCCATTTTTTTATACTTCACACCATCTGCCATTTACTCTTTATTTTGGTTTGTTTTGAATTCCATAATAGTTATGATTCTAAAATAAAATCAACAGCTCAATAAAGTTTTACAAATACGAGAATCATTGAATGTACTTGAATGCATTACCTCTATTTGGTTTTAGAAGGCCCAATATTTGACCAATCGCTCCAATTCAGGTTTTGATCGCTCTATCGTACTTACCAATAATACCCCTTTTTCAGGTTTTATCAAAGTAAAATTGAGGGATAACAGATATAGGGTTAAAATGGAAAATAATGGTAATGATTTGGTTGGGATTATGTTAGAGAAAAGTTCGATAAAAAAGTAATGCTAGATGCCATTGTCAATCCAAATGTGTCTATCGTATTTGGGTACCACCCTTTGATGATAAAGACAAAAGATGGCCTAATGCTACAATTTTGGACTTAGGAGAGCAGTGACAAATTCAACAATTCATCAAAAAAATCTTTCTGAGAGATTGAAAAAAAGTTTGCTCATTGCACAATAGTGGCCTAGTATTTCTGATAAACAACAAGGGAATTGAAATTTATTAAGAATCCATGGAATTAGTGTAACAAACATGATGTACGTCATCTTTACTCCATAACTGTATTGGTAATTTTGTCCTCGAACACTGGCTTTTATTTACTGATTATGGTAAAAGAGGATTACAATACACTGCCTGTTCCCGAACAATGGTACGAGATTTTTGAATACGGTACGTTCTTGGCTACTATACAGACCCCCAATTGCAATTATTCCCTCTATTCGCTGCACAACTTTTATATCGAGGTCCTTTCCGACCCTTTTTCCAACAATCCCATATCGAATCATACTGTATTGGATGGGGATACTTTGGAAAAGTATATCAATGTTTTTGATGTCAAGGGTTTTGAATCGTTATGATTTGAAGTAATATAATGGTATGGGATTGATTGGGTATTTATGAATACACAATATTGAGCGAGGAGAAACAATAAGTAGTTCTTTAAGAGAAAGGCAAGTACTGCACCAACCTAGAGATGATTGATACCTCAATTTCTCTTTATACGATTGAGAATTTCTTCGTTGAGGTAGTTGTGCACCAAACAACGAACGAAATTATTCAAAGGAATATGCGTACATGGCCATCACATGGCCAAGGATTCAGGTGATTTACTATAAACTGCACTTCTGGTTTTAGTATATCACATTTATGAAATCTTCCAATACGTACTATTAAGGTATAAGGAACATCATTAATTTGGAGCCTGACGACAAAACAATATTTGTCAAAATTAATTCTCAAAGCTATTGTTTAAACACTATCAGGCCCCAAAGGTCATTATAATCACCAATAATAAGATGGCACTAATAAATAATACCAATGCCGCATAAAGCGCTTTCTCACTACTGCTTAGTTTGTTCATATCTAGAAATTAGCAAATGGAAATCCAGTAAACAGCCTAAACAAAAATGCGTATAGGACGATTACTAACATTGCCAAGGTGAACCATGCAAAAGCTTTAAAAGAGTGTTTCACCACATAATTTTGAATATTCTTGAAACTTTCAAGGTAGATTTCTTTAATAAGTAAAATTGTTTTCATAAATCGGGGGTTTTTATTTTATACAAAGATCTACCGATTTTCAGTACGTATCGCGATTTTTCTACTATAGGTAAAAATGTATGGGTGAAGTGCATTCCGATTACTGAATATCCGTGAAACTTTTCGTTCGTCCATCTATTGCCAATGAATCAAAGAGGACCAGAAGCAAGTTTCTTGGTTATATGGTAAATCAAAACAAAACCTTCTTTTTATATGTTCTTTTTTTACTTTCACTTTAATTCGCATCTTTGTAAAATGCCGTTCATAAAAACATTTCGCATCAATGAAATGCCCTGGATTCTAATTCCAGGCTTATAAGGCCATTCCAATTCCTTCCGTTTTTATTAATTCTTCAACATAATTTTAACGTTTATTTTTTTTGATATGAGTAATGTAATTGTATTAGGTGCCGGTATGGTGGGCAGTGCCATGGCCATAGATATGGCAAAAATCCATAATGTAACTCTGGCTGATTTAAATAAAAGTGTGCTAGACACCATAAAATCACGGCATGATGAACTAACAATCCATCAATTGGACGTAACCAATAAGGCCACTCTACAAAGCACCATAAAAAAATATGACCTGGTCATATGTGCCGTGCCGGGCTTTTTGGGATTTAGAACCTTAAAGGCCATTATTGAGGCCGAAATGAACGTAGTTGACATTTCATTTTTTCCTGAAAACTCTTTGGAGTTGGACACCTTGGCCAAAGAAAAAAACATCACTGCCATTGTAGACTGTGGCGTGGCCCCTGGTATGGATAATGTGATATTGGGTCGCTATAACGAGAAAATGAAGCTGACCGATTTTGAATGTTTAGTCGGGGGATTGCCCAAAGTAAAAAAATGGCCATTTTGCTATAAGGCACCTTTCTCACCGATTGATGTAATCGAGGAATATACCCGACCGGCAAGGTATGTTGAACATGGCGA
>JAAETN010000199.1 GCA_024228355.1 Maribacter sp.
AAGTTGTGGCAAGGGCGTTGCATGAACTGCTTTTGGATCTCCCCCAACCGGACTCATGCCATTTACATTCCATAAGGGAAACTCAAGGGTCGGATGGTTCTTTTCCATAGGCTGAATGCTGTCTTTTCGCAACGTCCAATTTGTTACCCGGTGTCGTGCGGCGTTCATCCCCGTCATGAGACTAACGCGTGTCGGAGAACAGACAGCAGTTGAATAAGCCTGGGTGAATTTCACTCCATCTGCAGCCAAACGTTCCATATTCGGCGTATGATAGATATCATTAAAAGAAGTCTTTTTATACCAAAAAGGCACAGATGTATCTTGCCAACCCATATCATCTACGAAAAACAAAACAATATTTGGTTTGGGTTCAGGTAGTTGCTCAGGTTCACATGCTGCTAGCCCAAAAACAAATGCGAAAACAAATAATAACCTATTGTTTATCATTCCCAAATACTTTTAAAACTTTTACCCCGCCAAACCTCCGGTGCTTGTAAGGAATAGGCCCCTTGCTCCATCATTCTTCTTAGATTTGGTACTTCGGCTTTCTTAAATGCATAGGCACCGAAACCATTCGAACCAATTAGAACCACATGTTTTGCCAAAGGCTTCGATTCCTCAATTTTAGTTTCAGTTTTACACGAAACCAAAAGCGTTACTATTGAAAAACATAGAATAGATATTCTCCTCATAACCTTAACTTTTCAATGTTGAATTCAACCAGACTTTTTTGTTCCTCGGAAGCTCAATTTCAACCTCTTCAGCACCATACTTTATTTTAGTTGTTTTCGTCTCTTTCGACAATAATCCCAGTTTTACAAGTTTACCATCCAACCATTCAATATCCACTTCAATATTACCACGTGCCTTTATTCCTTTGATATTCCCATTTCCCCAAATAGATGGAAGTGCTGGTAATACTCTTAAAAAGCCCTCATGGGATTGTAGCAGTAACTCTGGAACGGCTGCAGTATACCCAAAATTGCCATCGATTTGAAAAGGTGGATGTTCATCGAAAAGATTATCGGCAATTGAAATCTGTAAGAACTTTTTAATGTTTTCCTCGGCTGAATTCGCATCTAACAATCGAGCATTGAGGTTGATCATCCAAGCCCTACTCCAACCCGTACCGGCCCCACCATGTTCCAATCTGTAATCAATGGTATTCTTCGCAGCGGCGAATGCTTTTGGATTTTCTGAGGTTATTTCATCCCCAGGATGTAATGCGTATAAATGTGACATATGTCTATGCCCCTTTTCTGGTTCATCATAAGGTTCGTTCCACTCTAATAATCTACCATCTTCCCCAACAACAACCCCGGGAAATAATTTATCCCTTTTAGCTTCAACCTCTTTTGTAAATTCATTCTGTATACCCAAAATCTGCGAAGCCTCTAAGACATTATCAAAAACCTCAGCTATTATTTGATGCCCCATGGCACTGCCAAAGGATACAGCTGCTGAATTTCCATCGGCATTAAAATATGAGTTCTCAGGTGAGGTTTCTGGAGATGATACCCAGGCTTCACTCTTTTCATCCCAAACCAACCAGTCCAAATAAAACTGAGCAATTCCCTTTAAAACAGGATAGGCTCTTTTTTCCAGGAATTCCTTGTCTTCTGTATATCTATAGTGCTCCCAATAGTGTTGTGCGCACCAACCACCCCCATGTATCCAAGAACCCCAATAGGCCCTCTCAGCACGCATAAAAGGCGTTGCCCATAAATCGGAGGCATGATGGGCCATTGTTCCCCTATTTATTCCATATTGTTTTTTTGCCGTATTTTTACCCCTTTCCAAAACCCTATCGAGGTAATTAAAAAAAGGCTGATGCAATTCACTCAAATTAGTTACCTCAGCCGGCCAGTAATTCATTTGTAGGTTGATGTTCAAATGATAATCGGCATTCCAAGGAGCAGTAATATGTTCATTCCAAATACCTTGTAGATTGGCAGGGTTTGTTCCCTGCCTAGACGAAGCTATTAAAAGATACCGTCCATATTTGAAAAGTTTTGCGGCCAAATCAGGGTCATCATTCCCTTCTTTTATTCGTTGTAAACGAGTATCAATCGGAAGACTGTCCAATTCTCTACCTCCCAGATCAAAATTCACCCGATCATAAAGTTTATTGTAATCTTCCTTATGATGCTCCATTAAATCTTCAAAAGAATGACTTGTTACTTTGTCCAAGGTTTCCAAGTTCTTTGTTTCATAATTCTCCCCATGATAAAATGAAGTGTTGCCCACTAAATGAATCACAGCAGTTTTCACCCCTTTCAATAGTAATTCCCCATTATTGGCGGTTACAGTACCTGATTCAATATGCACACGCAACCTCGATTCAAACTTCACCCCATAATCCAATGGGAATGGTTTGGAGTCCCTTTTTCCACTGTATTGGGTCACAACCCCTTTCATACTTATTTCCGAATCTGAAGGATTATGGGTAGTTACAGTGGCATGGCCATCATCTGTAGGGCGATTCATCCGAAGTACAAAATCCATTCCATCAGGAGCACTTGTAGTCAGTTCAATGACCATAACGTCATCGGGATTTGAAACAAATACTTTCTGGGAATAGGTATTGCCATTTGATTCGTATCCCACGTTGACCAAGGCATCATTTAGGCTTAACGATCTTGAATAATGCTCGACCGGACTATCATTATCAAAATCAATGTACAGATCACCCATGGTCTGGTGCGAACGAACAATCGTTTTATAGGAGAATCTTTCCACCATCAAACTATCGACTTCATGGGTTTTACCCTCATTCAATAAATTCCTAATCTCCTCCAAATCGCCAACGTTCCCACGGAAATCAGGCCAATCCCCTGCGCCAGGCCACATGGAATCCTCATTTAGTTGAATTCGTTCATGCTGTGGATCACCGAAAACCATAGCGCCCAAACGACCATTACCTACAGGTAAGGCTTGCATCCATTCTTCTGCTGGCTGATCATACCACAAATTATCCTCATAAGCCTCTTTCTCATTACCGCATGAAGTAAGCAGTAAAATAAAAAATA
>JAAETN010000200.1 GCA_024228355.1 Maribacter sp.
TAACATTTGAACATATTAAAGCTATCAAAAACATGAACATTGATAATGAAAAAAACAAACTCAAAAGTAAAATTAAACGCTTTGATGAACAGATTGCTTTTTTGCAAAAACTGAAGGCCCAACATCTTGCCAAGATTCATGCTTTAAATTTGGAACAAGGAATACCTTCTTCATTGCCGTCTCACAATAATCAAGTTCAGGATAATATCCTTTTGTTTAAACGATACTTTCGTGGTCAAGAGAGTGTTTACGCTCGATTGTGGGTTAATCAACGTAGCCAGAAAAAAGGTTATAGTCCCGTGTGTAAAAACGAATGGATTCGGACGTTATGTAAAAAACCAGTTGTCAAGTGTTCAGAATGTTCTAATCAAGCTTTCCTGCCTTTAGATGAAAATGCTGTTAAACGCCACATTGAAGGCAAAGACGTTATCGGTATTTATCCGATGACTGATGATGAAAAATGCTTCTTCCTAGCGTTTGATTTTGATAAAGAATGCTGGTTTGATGATATTAACGCATTACGTAAGACGTGTAAAGATGAAGGCCTTAATATTGGTATTGAACGGTCACGTTCAGGAAAAGGTGGGCATGCATGGGTTTTTTTCGAAGAGGCCATTCCCGCTTTATTGGCCAGGCAGATGGGTACATATCTCATAACGAGGTCAATGTCTGTTCGTTTTGAGATAGACATGAAAAGTTATGACCGGTTATTTCCTAGTCAGAATACATTGCCAAAAGGTGGTTTCGGGAACTTAATAGCGCTGCCATTTCAGAAAGCAGCTGTGGCTTGTGGTAATAGTGTGTTTATAGATGAAAAAGGAATACCTTTTCAAGATCAATGGGTATATTTATCATCAATCAAGAAGATCCCATATGCACGAGTTAGTGAGATTGTGGACAAGGCATTAGCGAATCATTCAATTATGGATGTTCGTTTTAGTTCCA
>JAAETN010000201.1 GCA_024228355.1 Maribacter sp.
AACAGGGGAAACTTATCTGAGAAAAGAGAGGAAAGCAATAAGCCAATTGGGTAAAGCAATTACTCCAGTATCAGATGAGTGGCGGATCAACTCGTAGTAGTGATGAAACTCCTGTAATGGGAGTGGAGCGAAGGGGTTGACGTAATTGGATTTTATTTAATAACAACTTTAAATCAAACGATTTGAAAGCATGATTTTTAAAGACAAATCAAAGTCGAATCCCATCACCAAAGAACAGGTATGGGATGCGTTTAAACTTGTAAAATCGAAAGGAGGCTCGGCAGGGGTTGATGGATTGACTATCAAGGATATTGCCGAAAACCCAAAGAAGCACTTGTACCCTGTGTGGAATCGATTAGCAAGTGGCAGTTATTTTCCACCCGCAGTAAAACGGGTGAGCATTCCGAAAGGAGATGGCAAGGAGCGACACTTGGGTATACCAACGGTCAAGGATCGGGTAGCCCAGATGGTGATAGCTAAGGAATTGGAAACAATCGTAGAACCATTGTTTTCTAAGAATTCTTTTGGCTACCGTCCAAACAAAAGTGCGCACCAAGCTATCAATGAAGCTCGGACAAACTGTTGGAATTTTGCATGGGTAGTGGACATGGACATCAAAGGTTTCTTTGACAACATCGACCACGGCTTGATGATAAGAACTTTACGGCATTATACCGACAAGGAATATATCATCACTTATGTAAAGAGATGGCTAAAAGCACCGATACAATTAAAGGATGGTACACAACTCCAAAATCTGGAAAAGGGTACTCCTCAAGGTGGTGTAATCAGTCCGTTGTTGGCAAACTTATTTTTGCACGTGGTATTTGACAAATGGATGGAAAAGCATTTTGCAGACTGTCCGTTTGAAAGATACGCAGACGATATAATCGTACATGTCAAGAATGAAAAGTATGCTAAGTTTATCCTGAAGTCGATTAGGGAAAGGATGGAACAATGTAAATTGGAACTTCATCCCGAAAAGACAAAACTGGTTTATTGTAACCGAAAAGGAAGACGAAAACAGACAAAAGCCAAACACCAACAATTTGATTTCCTGGGCTATACATTTCATAGTCGAAAGGTGAAAACCAAAGATGGAAACATCATGTTTGGATTTAGTCCGGCCATCAGTAGAAAGTCAATAAAACGCATATCAGAGGTATGTCGAAAGTTAGGTTTTCATAGATGGACACACATGGATATTCATCAATTGGCAGCAGCTCTATCTTCAAAGATTAGAGGCTGGCTGTATTATTATGGCAGATTTCACAAAACGGAAATGGAAAGTATTTTCAGAATAATCAACCACAGACTAGCGAAGTGGGCATTTAACAAGTACAAACGTTTCAAAAGGCGAAAATTCGTAACGTATGCTCAGCGGTGGTTAAGAAAAATGGCAAAAGATTTTGCCTACATCTTTCCACATTGGCAACATGGATTTACGCCTTAGACTTAATTGCGAAGAGCCGTGTGAGGCGAGAGTTTCAAGCACGGTTCTGTGAGAGGTTTAGGGGTGAGATTCCCCTTTACCTACTCGACTTTATTTTCTAACATATTTAATTCTCTCTCCTTCTAGTCCTCCTTTACTCCATCCAATTCCAATTTTTGGATTCTTTTCTTTAATCTGAATTTCGATTGTGTCAGGAATAACAGAAATGTTTATTTGTTTTTTATTCTCTCTTATGCCTCCACAACTTATACATTCAGATCCATTAATTATAGGTTTCATGGAAAATAGAAATACGTCATCCTTAGATTTTTGAAACGGGAAAATTATGTTGTATTCTCCTTTTCTTAATTCTTTATATCTAAATAAACAAATGTCTGAATTAACATACCATTCTATTTCGTACCAAGCATTAGAA
>JAAETN010000202.1 GCA_024228355.1 Maribacter sp.
CATATTTTCACTCGTTGGCTGGTAATCCGCTAAAATAACCTTGTGGTCGCGACCCATTAATTCCTTGGCCAATTCCAAATGTGGTGTATTTTTATTGAATATCGTAGCATGATCAAAAGGATTTACGATCTCTTCTTTCACGATTTTCTTTAAATCGCCAAAATCGATAACCATGCCTAATTTTACGTGGGAAGTATCGGTTATCGGTGTGCCGATTACCGTTACGGATAATTTATAACTATGCCCATGCACATTTCGGCATTTTCCGTCATAACCGTACAAGGCATGACCGGTTTCGAATGTAAATTGCTTGGTAATCCTAATGTTTTTCATAGACCAAATTTCATTTGCAAAGGTAATCATTCTTAAAAATGAAAATACATAAGGTTTTAAATGAATTAATCGCTAAGAACGACAGGTTGGGTCCATGCCATTTCATAGATTAAATTTTCTATGGGGTTTTCCTGTTTTTTTGAAGACGTGACTTTACACCTCACAAATAAAAGGTCATCGGGCATCTCATAACTGCCACTATTGGCTTCAATGGATTTTAATACTTGGGTTTCCGAATCGCCTTTCTTACAACCAATAAATTCTATGGTATAAGTGATATTGGTTTCTGGAACTACTTCAATTGAAAGTTTGCCTAAGGTGCCCTCTATTTTTTGAAGTTCCACCCCGGTACTGGAATAGAATTGCCCAGTTTCCATAGCTGTTATCAATGATTTGGCTGACAAGGTATCTGCTTGGACCATGACCCAACCCCTGCCAGCATTACTCCATTCAGAGCCTTTTCTATGGTAATGATGCGAGTCGTCAGTGGCTAGACCATACATAATCGGTTTCTTATTTTCAATATAAGAGATATTGATTAAATCCCACATATTTTCAGTTGAGATATGAACAGAATCGCCCATATTGTGGACCATTGGATGGCCATTATATACTTCAAAAAATCGTTCTCCCTTTAACGAAATCATATCTTCCAAAGCCACACCATAGCCAAAATTAGGATGATTGACATGCGGGAACATCGGGGTGCCTGTTTCTTTTCTCTGTTTAAGCACTTGATCTAAATTGTTCTGCAAAACTTCGACTACACTTGCACCACCTTTAGGGTCGATTCTGTATTCAACATTGGTAACGTTCATATGAAGGGGTTTGTCCTCAAAGCTATCCGTTATCTCTTCAGATTGAATAGCCAAAAATTTACCTGGTTCCTCAAATTTACTTTTATACTCAGTGTATGTTTTTAATTTGACCAAGATTTTATCTGAATCTAATTTATGCTCTACCCAGTCCTTTCCATAATCCTCTAAGTATTTCTTAAAGGCCTTCTGATAAATAGAATCTTCCTTGATTGTAATCCATTTTTCGCCCTCGGCCAACGTATTGTGATCGGTCAATGCCAAAAATTGATATCCTTTGGATTTATACCAATCCATGATTACCTCTGGGAACTCATCCCCATCACTCCAATAAGAATGTGTATGCAGGTTTCCTTTGAACCATTGCTTTGCAACTTCTTTTTTTGTAATAGCTCTTTCATCCTTACAACTGTAGACAAATGCGAGCCCTAAAATCAATACGAAGGCAGTTTTAATGTATTTCATAATTTCCTTATGGTTTAATGGTAAAAAATTCATCCCAAATGACTGTTTCACCTGTTTTGGAAGCATGTTTGGCCGCTTCCAAAATTTGCATTACTACCAAATTGTTTTCCAAGGAGGAAAGACCGAATGAATCCATTGGTAAATCCTCTTTTACCACTTTGGTGAAATAAGCAAAAGGGTCATGAACTCCCTTGGTGAGTGGTTTGGCCCTTAGCAATATAGGGCCGACTTTTTCATTTTCCAAAACTTCCATATCTTCTCCATTCTTACAAAACACATAACCGTGCATGCCATAGACGGCCATGTCCTTTCTGTTATGCGACCAGTTCCAAGAAGCCTGAATTACAACTTGGGTTTTGGGGTAGGTCAAAATAATAGTGGCATCATCATCTACATTGGGATATAGGTCAGGTTTAATTTGTTGGGTAATACAGGACACCGTTTGGGGTGTTTCTCCTTTCATCAGCCAAGTAGCCAAATTGGCACCATAGCATCCAAAATCCGTTAATGCGCCAGCACCGTTTAATTTTGGATCGGTCAACCATGTCACGAATTCTTTGCCACAGCCAATTTCAATGGGTCCGGGATGCCCTGTATTAAAGATAATTTTACGTATGTCCCCTATTTTTCCTTCTTTATGAACTAAGTCAAAGGCTTTATAATTACTACCGTACCATGAGGTTTCATAGTTGGTCATTAATTGAACATTGTGTTTCTCTGCCAAGGCCATCATTTTTTTGGCATGACCTAAATTTACGGCTAATGGTTTTTCAACCATGATGTGGATCCCTTTGGGTGCAAAATATTCAACAACTTCCAAATGCCCATAGATGTCGTTGAACGCCAAGACAGCTTCTGGTTGAATGGCTTTCATCATTTCATCCATGGTTTTAAAAACGATACCCATGGAATACCCATATCTATTACTATATCTTTTAGCTAATTCACCATTGGGCTCAACGATACCCACAATTTCAATATCACCGAAATCTTCCCTTCCCAAAATCCAGTGTACATGATCGTGAATCAAACCAATAACAGCCACTTGTAAAGGGTCACCCTCATAGATATATATGGGTTCATTTATACTCTTTTCAATCGTTTCGTTTGACTGTATATTATTTTCTTTTTTATTCTGGATTTCACAGCTAACCAATGTAAAACAAAGGATTATCAGGAAATTCGCAACGGTTTTGGAAGAAGTCATTTTATTTGAGTTCTTGATGTACTCAAATATACAGAAGTCATTCGGCAATCTTTTCTATTCCAAAGGATATCCTCCTAAAAGGAATAAGGAGAACTAAAGATGAACAATTAGAAGTAGTTTAGAATCCGCGAAATTCAATTTATTACCTTTTGAATTTTCGTCTGGTGCGTATACGGTTTACAATGTATGCAATTACCACGAAAAGTGCCAAAAACGGAAAAACCAGGTCGCTGTTTAAGAAGTTTAGAATATCCATCTAAGTGATTTAAAGAAATAGAACGATTTCTATTGGAGAATATTATTTTTTAAATTTTGAAAGGGCATTTTTAGTAAACTCGGAAAGGACCAAAGTACCGGTTATTGCTGCCCGTTCAGAAAGGAGTTGTCCCCAGTTTTCAGTACCCTCCCAAAGTACTTTTTTCCATTCGGATAAGGCATCGGGATTATAAGTCGATAGTTTCTGTACAAAGAATTCCAGCTCCTTATCCAATTCTTTTTGTGAACTGAACACCTTGGCAAAAAGTCCTTTTTCCTTACCCCAGTACGCATTTTTCCATTCAGTGGGAGAGAGCGACATTTCGGCTAGGGCCGCTTTTCCAATTTTGCGCTCAACTGCGGGAGCAATTACCAAAGGAGCAATTCCAATAGATAATTCCGAGAGGCGAATCGATGCGTTCACTGATGCAAAAACGTAATCGCATGCCGATGCTAGTCCAACCCCTCCACCAACGGTCTTTCCCTGAACACGCCCTATAATGATCTTTTTACAATTGCGCATGGCGTTTATAACCTTGGCGAAACCACTGAAAAAGACTTTGCCCTCATCAAGATCTGTAATGGCCATTAGTTCATCGAAAGAAGCTCCTCCGCAAAATGCCTTATCTCCCTCAGATTTTAAAACGATTACCGTTATATCTTGGTTTTCTGAAAGTTTGTTGAGTTCATCTGTTAGGCGATCTAATAGTTCGGCTACAAATGAATTACTTGCCGGATGACCAAATTCAACCGTGGCGACCTTGTGCTCTATTTTGGTATAAAGGCTTCCATTTTCCCGCTTAGTGCCCATAAATTATAGTTTTATTCAAAATTAGGTGTTTTGTAACAAGGGGCGAAACTTTCTTCTGAACTTCCACACAAGAGCTCCACCTCGTATGGCCATCCATACCGTAAGCGCTATCCATATTCCGTATAATCCCCAATTTAGATATTTGGTTAAAAATAGGGCTGGGATAAAGCCTAGAAAGGTCGCTGTAAGCAGTACATTCCTAAGATATTTCATTTCTCCCAGACCTTTGAACAAACCATCAAAAACAAAAGCAATGGTATTCATTGGTAGGCCAAGTATCAAAATAAAGAATACGGCATAGAATGTTTCAAGAACCTCTATTTCGTTCGAGAAAATGCCCCCTATGGGCTTATAGAACAGAAATCCTGTAAGCATCAAGACAATACTGACAATCGCGCCATAAAGCATTATTTTTTTAGCCAATTTCCAAAGTCCATTATAGTTTTTTGCTCCCAACAATCTGCCCCCCATAATATTTCCAGCTGCACCATAGCCGTCAATAAAAAAGGCACTAAATAACCAAAGGTTGACCGCTATGGTATGTGCGCCGATATACTTGTCACCCAAAGCAGTAGCCTCGCGTACAGCAAGGATAAGGGCAACATTCAAGGCTACAGCCCGAACAAAAAGGTTAAGGCTCATTACGACCAGCCTGTTTAATTCTTCATGTAAGGGTAAACGTACCTTAAGGTTTATATCGGTTTTGGTCAAAAGAAATACAACAGCCATAATTGCCATAACGCCTTGTGAAATTAAACTGGCCCACGCAGCACCTTCCAAGTACATGGCATCCAAGAACCCATCTACACCGTACACCAAGAGAAAATCCAACCCTATATTTAATATAGCCCCTACAATTGCTATGAGCATAGGATAATAGGTGTTCTGTAATCCTCTAAAAATACCCATGACGGCAAATACAAATAAGGTTAAAGGGAAACCCCAAACTCGAATCGAATAGTACGAAATACAATATTCCAAGATTTTTCCGGAAGCATTCAATAATTCAAAAATCTCCTCAACGATAAAGATTGTTGAAATTAGTATGACGATACTCAGTATTATGTTTAGAAATATGGCCTGTGCAGGCAAGGTTTTCACTTCTTCCAATTTACCAGCACCTAAATACTGGGCAATTATGGCAGAAATGGCACTACGTGTTTGGCCCAAAATCCATATCAACATTGATAAAAATGAACCAACTATCCCGGCAGCCGCGAGTGATTCCAATCCATCGACCGGAATATTACCAACGATTGCCGTATCGGTAATGGAGAGAATGGGTTCGGCTATCCCGGCAATAGTGGCCGGAATTGCCAGTTTGTTGATGGTTCTAAAACTTACAGCGGTTTTCAAAGTTATTTTCAGGATTAAAATACCATTTCATAACAATGAAAAGGATGATTACTCTGTTTGGGAAAATAAATATCACCTAGCTTGTGATATCCCCTGGTTTCATAGAATTTTTGATTGCGTTTGTTTTGGCTGAAGGTATCTAAACGAACTGAGACAAAGTTATTTTTCTTGGCATAGTCTTCTGCAAAATCCATCATTTTTTGTGCAAATCCTTTGCCTTGTTGATTTGGATGCACCGATAATCTATGGATGTAGACATTTCTATTGTTAGGCGTAAGCCACTGAATAGGAATGTATTCTTCATCCATTAAGGTAGTAATAACCATAGTGCCTATAATTTCATGATTATTCTCCAAAACATATAATTCTGATCGTTCAATGTCATTTTCAAAGGCTTTTTTGGATGGATAATGTTCGTTCCATTGGTAAATTCCTTTATTGATCATATTTACTGCACAGGCTCTGGTCAGGTTTAGAATCTCACTAATTTCCGATATCTTTGCACGACGAATCATGAATAGGATTCAATTTAATTGTAAATTTAAAGTATTAATAAATAATTACTCATATGATCAATATCCTTGTTCCCATAGGCACTTCGCCCAACGCAAATGAAACCTTGCAATATGCTGTTGATTTCGCAGCTGATTTTTCGGCACGGGTTTTTGTTATGGAAGTTTTTAGTTTTAGTGCGAAAGCCGGAAGTCTTACTAATGTTTCTGATAAGATTGCCAAGAGCGGTAAGGAACGGTTAAAAGGGGTGATAAATCAGATTGATTCGAAGAATGTTGATATAAAAATCGCAACTTTTAATGGGGAGTTAGCTGATGGAATTAAGGAAATTGACAAAGAATTAGGTATAGACATGATAATTCTTGCCCCAAGAAGCAATGATATTCAAGAAGGTCTTTATTTGGGCAATACCTCTGGTAAAATCATCAAAAGAACAGACATACCTGCTTTAATAGTGCCCAAAGGCACGCAGTACAAACCCTATAAAAGTATCCTTACCGCATTTAAATCAGGTGTTGTAAAACGCACCAGAATTATGGATCCGTTAGTAGCGATAAAAAAGAAACATGGTTCTGTAGTAAATTTACTTTTGGTAAAAACACCTGGGTACACAGACGAGGATCTTAAAATAAACACCTCTTTAATGGATTTGTGTTCAAAATTGACGATAACTGAGAATCCGACCACTTACCTTGGCGTGATGGAGCATTTTCAGGCCAAACACCCCGATTTATTGTGCGTTTTTAGAAGAAGTAGAGGGTTTTTCGTTAAACTCTGGGAAAAGAATACAATTAGCAAATCTGAATTTTCCGTTCCAATCCCTGTTCTGGTTATGAGTGTAAAAAAGGATTAACTACAATTCCTTACCGCTGCACCTAAGCTAAACTGCAACTCATGAAATTCGTTATCGCACCAGATAAGTTTAAAGGTTCATTGACCGGTTTTGAATTTTGTAACGCGGTTGAAGAAGGTTTGCATATGGTCTTTAGGGATGCGGAAATCATAAAAATGCCACTGGCCGATGGTGGTGACGGTACCATTGAAGTGGTGCAACATTATATTGAAGGTGAAAAGGTCAATATAACGGTAAATGACCCCTTATTTAGACCCATACAAGCATCTTATCTTTATTCGCCCAAAAATCAAAGTGCTTATATAGAAATGGCAGAAGCCTCCGGCCTCAAATTGATGAAAAATACCGAATTAAATTGTGCGCAATCATCAACATTCGGAACAGGAGAACTTATTGCCGATGCCCTTGAAAAAGGGGTACTGGAAATTATTCTGGGTATTGGCGGAAGCGCTACCAATGACGGTGGTATGGGTATGGCCAATGCCTTGGGGTACCGTTTTTTAAATAGCGAAAACGAAGATCTTAAACCAGTTGGCGCCAATCTTATCAATATAAAAAAAATCGATACTTCAAAAATAAACCCAAGACTACGGGAAGTAAAAGTAAAGGTGGCATGTGATGTTACCAATCCTTTTTATGGCGAGCATGGTGCAGCCAAAGTTTATGCAGCCCAAAAGGGGGCTTCCAAAGAGGAAATCGAACATTTGGATAATGGACTTCGAAATTTTGCGGAAGTGATATTGGACAAATTTGGGGTTGATCTTCAAAAAATTAAAGGCTCTGGGGCTGCAGGTGGAATTGGAGGTGGAGCAATCGTTTTTCTTGAGGGCGGTCTTACTTCTGGCATTGATCTGATCAAAGAGTTGGCAAATTTCGACACTATTATTGAAGATACGGATTGGATTATTACGGGCGAAGGTAAGTTAGACGAACAAACCCTTTCTGGGAAGACCATTGCTGGGGTCGTCTCATCTGCATCACAAAAAAATATTCCTGTTGCAGCGCTATGTGGATCGGTCAATATTTCAACAAGGGAACAAGAAAAATTTGGGCTCAAATATGTTACCTCAATTGTAAGAGGTGTTTCAACATTGAAAGAAGCAATGGATTCTAGTTATGACAACTTGGTAAATACAAGTTTTAATTTCGCTAATATTTTGAAATAGACACATTTGTTATCAAGAAAATCCCCGTCAAAAGGATCCTTTATAGTATTACCCTCATTTTCGGACCTATTTACAGCTAATCCCTTTTTGTGCATTCGTTCTTCTTGAACTTCTCCTTAGCTTCGATGGGTCTTACGTAAATCGTATTATTAACCAGGGCAGCTTTAAAACTCTGTAACGTTACTCCAATCTAGATTCATTAATACAAACTATGGTTATGATTCAAACAGATAAAGCGGTTTATGTTTGAATGAATTTGCGTAAATTGAACATTACGCTATAAATCAATGAACAGCCTTTTTTTAAGAGCATACTTTTTTCTATCAACTTTTCTTTGTCTTGGTATGATTTCGTATGCGCAGTCTGTTTCTGTTATTGACAATATTATCCACAATGTATATGATGGGCTGGTGAGCCTTGAAAATACCGGATTATATAATGGCCCTGAATTCAGGGATGAATATTTAGACGCTTGGGATAATAGTCACATTTATCTGAACTCTTCTGCTATCATGGGTGGTACCGTGGTGTATAACAATCAGTTTTATACCAATGTGTTGATGAAATATGATATTCTAGAGGATAATTTGATTATAAGATCCAATGATAAGTTGAATCATTTCCAGATTAAACTGATATCCGAAAACATCTCGCAATTCAAGATTCATAACAAAAACTTTATCAGGGTAATGGATGAGAATTTGAACATGGAGGGCAACGGTTTTTTAGAGGCCGCTCTGCAAGGGGAAAAGGTATCACTTTATATAAAGCATGTTAAGAAGAGAAAAAGACAAACAGTGGACAATGTTTTGCAATATCGCTTTTATCAGGACAATTATTATGTGGTGCAGTATAATGGAAAATATCACATCATTCATTCAATCAAGGATTTAAAGGAAGTGATTCCAGATAAGTACAAGGAGATCCGAAATTTTCAAAAACAAAACAAAACCTTATATAGAAACAACTTGGATAGGTTTATGACAGTACTCGTAAAATTCCTGGATGAAAATTAAACCAACTTCCATTGTGGTAAAACACCGAATAAAAAGGAATCTGCTAGTTATTTTTAGTCTGCTTGGCTTTATTTGTTTCGTGCAGGGTCAAAATGAACAGGCCATAACCATAACATTTGATAACATTACCCTTAAAGAGGCATTACTGAGATTGGAGGATAAGACCAATTACCTCTTTTACTTTGAAGAAGCTTGGCTCAAGGACCATAGAGTTGCCAAAAATTATGAAAACAAGAAGATAAGGGCCATTTTAAATGGACTATTTGAAGAGACAAGCATCAACTACTTTATTAAGGACGATAGGATCATTTTACTGAATAATACCATTGTTCTTGAGGAATTGCCCAAGGATTTTTTTGGCGAGGAAAAATTAAAAGAAGAAAGTCAGGATAGTTCGCCCCCTATTTTTCAAGAGGAATTCCTTCCCCAGGGATCAGATAGAAAAAGAGGTCTTATCACAATAGGTAAGCAAAACCCCAACTCAAGGGATAGGGAATTTACACTATCAGGAAAGGTTACAAATATGAACAGTAATAAGCCTGTTCAAGATTTATCGATTTTCACAACTAACAGAGAAATATATACAACTACTGATGCCAATGGGTTCTATTCTTTAAAATTGCCACTAGGACTTAATAAGTTAGAGACTAATTTATTGGGATATGAGAAAGTTTTTCAAGACCTGATAATATATGGGAATGGCACCTTGAACTTGGAAATATCCGAGGATGTAGAAGTTTTGGATGAAGTAGTTGTAGAATCCGAAAAAGACGCAAATGTCAGAGACGCAGTCGTTGGGGCCTCTATAATCAATGTTGAGGGAATAAAGACCATACCCCTGGTATTGGGTGAACGGGATGTTTTAAAAGTGGCCCTTACATTGCCAGGAATCAAGACAGCTGGTGAAGGGTCTAGCGGGTTAAATGTAAGGGGGGGTAGGGCAGATCAAAATCTAATGCTGTTGGATGATGTTGTAATCTATAATCCTACCCATTTCTTGGGGTTGTTCTCAGCAATCAATCCCTTTACCACACAGAGTCTAGAAATTTATACGGCAAGTATCCCTGCCGAATATGGCGGGCGCTTGTCCTCTGTCTTTGACATAGAGACAAAAACTGGGAATACTGAAAAGATTTCGGGAGAAGGATCAATAGGGCCCATTACGGCCAATTTTGCACTGGAGGTTCCCTTAATCAAAGAGAAGGCCTCCGTTATAGCAGGTGTCCGGGCCACTTATGCTGACTATGTCCTGAAGAATCTTGATGAAGAATCCTTGAAAAACAGCGAGGCCTCATTTTATGATGGCATTGTTAAATATTCCCATGATGTGAATGAAAATAATACAGTGCAGAGTACTATTTATTATAGTAAGGATAGGTTTAGTATTACCTCGGATTCTGTTTTTGGATATAGCAATAGCCTGGTTTCCTTAAAATTGAACCATAAATTCAGTGAAAAGAAAAGGGCTAGTTTAATACTTGCCAATAGTCGATATCAATATGACATTCTTTATGAAGCTGAAGCCAACAATGACTTTGATTTTGGGTATGTCCTGAACGAGAGCCTTTTCAAATTGAATCTTTACAATACCTTGAGCGACACCCATAAATTAAGCTATGGACTAAGTAGCAAATTGTACGTTACCGATCCAGGTACTATTAAACCAATAGGGCCGGATTCTAATATTCAAAATAAGAAGGTAGACAGGGAGAAAGGGCTGGAATCGGCACTTTATATATCTGATCTTTTTGAGGTGAACGACAAATTATTGCTTGATATTGGTCTGCGCTATTCCCTGTATGCCGGCTTGGGCGAAGCTTCCCAAAATGTATATGTTGAAGGCGTGCCGAGAAACGAAACCTCAATAACCGAAGTGCGAAATTATGGGAACAATGAAGTTATAAAGACCCATGGCGGATTCGAATACCGTGTTTCGGGAAGGTATCTATTAGGTAGGGACCTATCACTAAAGGCCGGTTTCAACAGAACGTTACAGTACCTTCATTTGTTGACTACCAATACCACTATGTCCCCAACAGACATTTGGAAACTATCGGACCTGAATATCAAGCCACAAAGGGCGGATCAATACTCGGTTGGGATATTCAAGAATATTGTGGAGAACGATTTGGAATTTAGCCTTGAAGGTTATTATAAAAAAATGGATGATCTCTTGGACTATAAGATCGGTGCTCAATTAATCCTGAACGATGCTTTGGAGACCGAATTATTACAAGGCCAGGGGAAAGCATATGGTGTGGAAGTATTGATCAAAAAGACGGCAGGAAGATTTAACGGTTATTTAGGTTACAGTTATTCCAGGGCATTTATAAAATTGAACAGTGCAATACCTCAAGAACAGGTCAACAGTGGGGATTTCTTTCCGGCGAACTATGACAAACCCCATGATTTGTCTTTAGTAGGAAATTTTAGGTTCAATAAACGTATAAGTGCTTCTGCTAATTTTATCTATCAAACGGGAAGACCAATTACCTACCCTGTAGGTAAGTTTGTTTACGCCAATGAGGAACAGGTATTGTACAGTGACCGTAACCAATTCAGGATTCCGGATTATTACCGTTTGGATCTTGGAATAAACATTGAAGGAAACCATAAGAAGAACAAAATTGGACACAGTTTTGTAAATATTTCGGTCTATAATATTTTAGGAAGGAATAATCCGTATTCGGTGTTTTTTGTGAATGAAGAAGGGCGTATAAAGGCATTTAAAACCTCTATATTCTCTATTCCCGTACCAACCATTACGTACAATTTTAAGTTTTAATAGACTATGGGAAGGATTAGAACCAAAAACATACTGCTCTATTTTCTTTTATTAGTGCAAACAACCTGCACAGAGCCCTTTATTATCAAGACCATTGATTTTGATAGTGTCCTAGTAGCGGAAAGCACCGTCACCGATGAAATAAAAAGACAGGCTGTTAAATTGTCCAGGACGATTGGATTGGAAGAATTTGGGCTAAGCGCCGAGCAATCCGCAGATGTAACAATCGAGGACAGTAATGCCAATGTATTCACATTCACGTACGATGTTGAGACGCAAACCTATCTTTCGGATATCGAGTTCAAGGCGGAGGCGAATACCCAATATACCTTAAAAATCAAAACCTCAGATGGTCGTGGTTATACGTCTAATGTTGTTGAGCTTCCTCCTATGGCCCAGATAGAACAGGTCTATACGGAGTTTGTTTCCCAGAACGGGAAAGAGGGCATACAGGTCTTTGTTGATTCGGACAATGCAACGGGCGCTGAGCACTTTAGATATGAGTATGAGGAGACCTATAAGGTAAAGCTCCCTGCCAACGCAAAATTTGACTGGGAGATTGTAAATTACAGTGATTTTACCCAATTTGGTGAATTAGAGCTTACCCCCAGGGAATGGTCCGACGAGGAATTCTGTTATCCTACGGATAGTTCTGGCGGGGTTGTCCAGACCTCAACAAATGATCTGGGCGAGAACCGAATAACCCGTTTCCCAATACGGTTCATCGACGCGGGTAATCCCGTTCTTAGGGAACGTTACAGTATTTTGGTAAGGCAATACGTCCAGGGCATCGAGGCCCATACCTTTTATCAGACCCTTAAGGATCTGGGCAGTGAGGAGAGCCTGTTGTCCCAAGGCCAACCTGGTTTTGTACAGGGCAATATCTTTTCTGATGCCGGACCAGACGAGAAGGTACTGGGCTATTTTGGGGCCGCCTCGGTATCCTCCCAAAGGATCTACTTCAACCATAAAGATTTTGGATTGGATCTGCCGCGGTATTTTGTGGAGTGCGATTGGCTCGTTTCCAATGAGATTAGTTTTCGAGAATTAAAAAGGAAGCTCGAATTCGAGAACTACCAGATTTATTCTACTGATGATATCGTGGAAGGCCCTCATTACATTACCCAATCCGAGTGCTCCAAATGCACTGCATTTTCAACACATATAAAACCAGACTTTTGGGAGGATTAGCCTATGAAACGTAAACATCTGATCTTGGTATTACTCTGCATCACTTTTGTTGTAAAAGGCCAAATCACCCGTGACAAAATTTCGGGGGATGTCCAGATTTTTCCAAGGGAGAGCACGAAGTTGGTAATCAACACCAATGTATTATTGGCTGGTGAATCAGTACAGTACAAAATCTATAACCATACCGATTCAGATACCTCAAGTTCTTTGAGTAAGGTCGCCTATGTTTCACTTCGAGGTGTAAAGGATTCGGTAGTATTTGAACATAAGTTAAGGTTAGTAAAAGGAATGGCCCAAGGGTTCTTTTTTATCCCCACAATGTTGAGTACTGGTGTTTACCAGCTTCTAGGGTATACGAATTTCTCATTGAACAATTTGCAAAATGGGATTGCACTAAAAAGTATTTACATTATCAATCCGTATGTGAAGGGGGAAATCCCATTGGAAAATGAAATTGACTCAACCCAACGAGTTCGAATATTTCCCAAAACTATTACAGATGTTCTTCCTCGGCCAGAGGTCAGAGACTTTTTGCTCAAAACCAATAAACCTACATATGCATTACGCGAGGATGTAAATCTTACTGTTGAAAATTTGAAAGGGTTAAACGGATTGGGAAATTATACGTTGTCAGTGCGAAAACTAGATCCAGTTCAGATTTCAGACCCTCAAGAAAGATCCGGGACATACAAAATACAGGACAGAAACGTTTTTTATTTTCCTGAACTTCGCGGTGAGCTCATTTTCGGAAGAGTACTTACTTCCAATGGAGGGAAACCTGTAGAAAACCAAGCGGTAGCATTCACCGTTCCCGGAAAGGATTATATTTTTAAAATGGCGAAAACCAATCGTCAGGGACGTTTTTTTATCACAATTGACCAAGCCTATGAAACAGCTAAAAGTATAATTCAGGTGGTAGGCCCCACCAGGGAACAGTATAAAATTGTCTTGGATGATACGGTTTTTAGTTCATCCGAATTGGAACCGACCAATGACTTGCAGTTGGAATCAGGAATCAAGGATTGGCTGCAAGAGCGCAGCATTCAATTACAGATTCAGAATGCATACTTCAATGACGAAAGTATTGTCATTTCTAAAGAAGGTGGTAGTGGCCGGTTTTATGGCACTGTTGGCAGGGATTACCTCCTTGATGATTATACACGTTTTCCCTCTTTGCGCGAAACCTTTGTCGAGGTGGTTGGATTTGCGAGAATCCGAAGGAAGAACGAGAAGGAAGTATTTGAGGTCTTTGACCCCTATAACCCTTACAAGGAGGGCCCTTTCAGTTCAAGGGATCCACTGCTATTATTGGATGGTATGTTGGTACAGGACCATGATGAGGTTTTTGGTTATAAGGCCCACGATATAGAACGTATTCATGTGTTTCCGGGACCATACCGCTATGGCCCTGAGGTATTCTGGGGTATTATTGATATTACTTCAAAAAAAGGGGGGTTTAGGCCTCGGTTGAACGGTGAATATATAAAGGAATTTGTATTGGAAAGCCCTTTGTTAAACAAAAGGTATTCCTCACCGGATTATTCAAGAAATGGGCTCAAAAGAATTCCTGATTATAGGACCCAATTGTATTGGGCTCCTAACGTCGCAGTAAATTCTGAAGAACTTTCGCATCATTTTTACACCTCGGATGTTCCGGGAACTTACCAGATTATCTTGGAAGGTTACACAAATGAAGGCAACTATATTGTTGAAAAGCAATACTTTGAGGTCAAGTAGATTTGATGAGAAAAAAGCCTTAGTCCGGTTGGCAAAGTTCAATTAAACAATAGGTTCACCTTAAAAAATTACTAACGCATCCAAATTAAAGGATTATGAGAAAAACAATTTCGATTATTGGAATGTCAATAGCCTTGATAATTATCATTTATAGTTTTTTTGCAATGGGGGATACTGGCCAGTTTTTTGAATTCGAAATTAACATTTGGGTATATCGTTTAATTTGGCTTGCATTGTTCGGTGTATTTTTAAATGGTTACCTCAAAGAATCTAAAAAGTCTAAATAAACGATTGTCATTTACTAACTTACTGTAATAAAAATGTTTCGATATGAAAAAATCATTTTATTTAAGCATCATCACACTGTTTGGAATTTGCATAATGCATTCTCAGGATTCTACAAATACTGATGAAAAGGACCGAGATAATCCATCGCTTAAATATGACTGGAGCGATATTGCCACTAGGCCCTATGTCATAGGAAAGAAAACAGGTAAGAATAATATTGATTCGTATTTGAACCCTGCCAAGACAATTGATTTTTCCGCTGTTGTTGGCTCACTAAATTATCCAATATCAGCCTCCAATAATTCTAAAATGCCTGTTTATGAGCCAAAAGGAATTTATAAAATGAGGGTTTTTGAAATCGATAGTACAAAACAATTTTATCTCAGAATATTTAAAGTTCATTAAGTCTTGGTCTTGAATTTTTTTACCAAAGTTCATATTGGTTTGAAAAACATTTAATCTTTAAACGATGAAAAACCAACTTTATATTACGCTATTCGTTTTATTCTTTGTTAGCATATCTTGCACTAAAAACGAAAACACAGAATCACAAATTGCTTGGGACACATGGGGTGTTCCTCATATTACCGCAAATAGTATCGAAGAATTGTTTTATGCACAAGGTTGGGCACAGATGCAGAACCACGCTAACCTGATTTTAGAACTTTATGGTAGTTCAAGGGGAAAAGGCGCCGAATATTGGGGGGAGAGTAGGTTACAAAACGATGTTCTTATCCATACACTTGAATTTGGAGAGCTGGCAGAAGAATGGGAAACAAAACAAGACCCTGAGATAAGAACAATTTATAAGTCTTTCGTTAAAGGTTTAAATGCTTATGCATATGCGCATCCTGAAACCATAGATGAAAAAAATAAAGTAGTCCTGCCGCTAACTACAAAAGACATGAACATGCATAGCATGTATGTTATTTTTACTCGGTTTATAGCAGGAAATGATTTAGGTCGTGTACAGCAATGGCCAGACATGGGAAGCAATACCTATGCTATTGGTCCAAAACGATCTACTTCTGGGAATGCCATGCTGGTTCAAAACCCTCATTTACCTTGGTGGCAAGAGTTTCTTTTTTTTGAGTCACACCTAAATTTGAATGGTAAAAATATGTACGGAAGTACCTTAGTAGGTTTTCCTGGAATTGCCATTGGTTTTAATGAACACTTAGGTTGGAGTCACACAGACAACACCATTGATAATGCCGACACTTATGAATTAGAGTTGAAAGATGGTGGTTACTTACTTGATGGTATAGTAAAGAAATTCGAAGCCTCTAAAAAATTAATTAAAGTAAAACAGGACGATGGCTCATTAATCGAACAAGAAATTCCATTGCTTGAAACCGTACATGGCCCTGTAATTAATCAAAAAGAAAACAAAGTTTTGGCCATACGCATGGTTGGATTGGATAGACCAAATATGTTTTTACAATGGTGGCGAATGATAAATAGTACAAGTTTTGATGAGTTTGAATCAGCTTTAAAAATGGCGCAAATACCATTCTGGAATGTGATGTATGCAGATAGGTCAGGTGAAATCTTCTATCTTTTTAATGGCTTGGTACCAAAGCGAGTTGAAGATTCTTGGGACTATTGGGATCGTATAATACCTGGCGGAAAATCTGTTGATATATGGACAGAAGTTCATGATTATGTAGATTTGCCCAAAATAAAAAATCCAACGGGTGGGTGGCTTCAAAATGCCAATGACCCTCCTTGGACCAGTACAATACCAATCACGTTGAACCCTGATGATTATCCAGGATATATGGCTCCTAAATATATGCCATTTAGGCCCCAACGTTCAGCAAGAATGCTTATTGAGGACGAATCTATAACTTTCAATGAATTGGTTGACTACAAACTTTCCACGCGCCTAGAATTCGCAGACAGGATTTTAGATGATTTATTCGCAGCTATTGATGCATCCGATTCATATAAGGCAAAAAAAGCGAAAATTATATTAGAGAATTGGGACCGAGAAGCCGATGTAGACAGTAAGGGAATGCTCCTTTTTTATACATGGGCCAAAAAATTCAATCCGAACAGAGCATCCAATTACCAAGAAAAATGGAGCATTGATAAACCAAATATTACACCAGATGGTCTGGCTGATCCTGATTTGGCTGTTCAACTCCTAGAACAAGTAGCAGGAGAAATAGAGGCGAAATATGGCAGATTGGATATTGCTTGGGGAGAATATTACAGATTAAATTATAATGGCAAAGATCTTCCTGCAAATGGAATTGATGGCTCTATGGGAGTGTTTAGAGTTGCATGGCCAGGAGGGACAGATGAAGACCATATGTATGTTGGCGGGGGAGACTCATGGGTTGGCATTATTGAATTTGGAGATCAAGTAAAGGCTAAAGTTTTATTAAGTTATGGTAATGCGACTCAGAAAAATTCACCACATAATGGTGATCAATTAGAATTGTTCTCTAAAAAAGAATTGCGCGATGCTTGGTTTACCAAAGAAGATGTTAAAGCCCATACTACAAAAGTAGAAATGCTCGCAGAAATTGGATTTTATGAAAAAACAAACAAGGATTAACAAAGGACCTTGATAAACCCAAAGTTTAAATAAACGATTACTTGATTGCTCGGCGAAAATTAATTATTGATTAATTCTTATTTTAGATATAAACTTGATATCATCAATTATGATATCCAAATTGTTGTGAAACATATTTAAACTCCAATTAATGAAACAAATGATAAAAATTATTATTCCGGTTCTATTATTAATCAGTTTCCAAAACTCATTCGGACAAAATAATAATATGCAAATTCCTGATACAAATATATTCCAAGCGATAGCAAATTCAGAATTCGATTTGATTATTCGAATAGACACGGACATGATCGACGAGGAAGTACAATCCCGAATAGGAGTTTTAAAAAGTTTTGACAAAGATCTCGAAATACACTACTCACGGGATGAATCGGGTGATATTAAAACACTTTCAAGTTCTGGGGGCAAATCTAGCGGCTCCTGTAAATCCGATGATTTTGGTTTTCTCATAATTGCATTAAAAGATTATCAGTGGAAGGGATGTATGATTTCGGATAAAAAATAGAGCTTTTTTGAGAACTCAAAAAAATACACCCTAAAACAATGGTTCCTATGAAAAGCCTTAGTCTATTTCTTTAAAGTTCAATTAAACGATTATAAATGAAACAACGAATAGCCCATATTGCATTAGTGGTAAAAGATTATGATGAGGCGATTCAATTTTATACCAAAAAATTGGATTTTGAGCTTTTAGAGGATACAAAAATCAATGAACTTAAGAGGTGGGTTGTTATAGCACCTTCTGGAGCAAAGGAATGTTGTCTTCTACTTGCCAAGGCGGCAAATGAAAAACAAATAGCAAGTGTAGGAAATCAAACTGGTGGTAGAGTTTTTCTTTTTCTTTTTACCGATGATTTTTGGAGAGACTATAATAAAATGGTCGAAAAAGAAATCAGTTTTATCAGACCTCCCAAAAAAGAACCTTATGGAATGGTCGCAGTTTTTGAAGATTTGTATGGTAACATGTGGGATTTATTAGAACCGAACGAAACCAATAAAGGAGTAATCAGAAATTAAACAAAGTTCAAATAAACGATTATTAACTTAGACCTAACATTATAGGATTTAATCCTATAATGTTAGGTGCAATTCACCCCAAATCTTTGCTCAAATCCAGCAATTCCCTGAATCCCTCCAGTGTGTACTGAAACAACATTCTTCATTCCCAAGAAGTATCCTTTTTCTATAAGGTCAACGACTCCAAGACGTTGTTTCCCAGGATAAACAGGGTCAAGTTGAACTCCATGCTTCTGGCGAGAGGGCCTTATGA
>JAAETN010000203.1 GCA_024228355.1 Maribacter sp.
AATGAAGGCTAACGGTTCAGCCCTGCCTACCGGTTTACCTGCCTTTGGCATGGCAGGCAGGTATGAATTCAGCCTGACGACGTCTGCGAAGCAGCGGGCGAGTTGACGCGCTGGCAACTTAGGATTTTCCAGCTACGAAATCGAGCCATTTAAATGTAAGGATTTTTGGGCTAGTTGGTCTATAAGGTTGAATTATAGCCGTTGTTGTGGGTAGTTTTTATTTCCGTAATTCGTGCTAAATGATGGTCATCATGTTCTGCCACAAACAAGAATAAATCCATTACTCGCATTGGTTTTTCGAGTCTTGGATGGAGCGCAGTTTTATAAATATCCTGTTTTTTTAATTCAATTAGTTTGTTCAGAGTTACTTCTCTTAGTTCTTTGAACTGTGACATCAAGCTGTTAATATCCGTTTTGTTATGCTGGGCAAAGTCCGTTTTTTTGTTTTCCAAATCAGCTGGCCTTAAATATTTCTTACCTTCTAAGGCATCGTCCAGACGTCCTTGCCATAGTGGCTCTAAATCTATTAAATGGCCAATATTTTCTTTTATTGACCATTTTTCATCTGGTTTGATTTCCAATAATTTTGGTGGGATTTGCTCAATTTTTAATTTTAATCTTACCACAGTTCCGTCAAGCCGTTCCATAATTGCAGGAAAAATATTTTGCTCGATGGCAAAATCAAATTTACGTTCAAACCATTTTATTTGCTTCACAATGTTCGCTTTAAATTACCCACAACGGTTTAGTATAAAAATCAGTAGAAAATAACCAGCTGGATATACACCTATTAAAATATATAAAGTTACTATTTGTCAAGGTTTTCACTGGTTTTTACCTAATTGCTTTTATACTTTGTTGTCTGTTACTTTTTTAATCTTCCAAGCTTTTACGAAGTGCCTTAAAAAACTCAATTGGCTTTTCTGCCCATGGGAAGTGGCCTGCCCTTTCAATATAGATCAATTTGGAATCCTTGGCTCTTTCGCATAGTTGTACCTCTGTTCCATTGACCGGGTCCTGCCTGCCTTGTATTATACGAATGGGAATCGTGAGCGCATAAACTTCTTCCGAAATATCCCAATTTGAAAACCCTTTCCAAGAATAAATTGACTGATTGAAATCACGGTTGAAGAATATCCTACTTTCTTCTTCAGGTACGGTAAATACTAAACTTGACTTCGTGGTATCAAAAAAGTAGGGTTTAAAGTATAATCTCCTCCTCTTCATTTGTATATTGTGATTCGAATCAGATAATCTGTTCATGGCTTCAACATCCTCCGGATTTCTTCTCATGCTAATATTATCACCATAATAAACAAGGAAATAATTACTTGTTCCAGGACTAGCACTTAGTATTACTCTTGAGATGGCTTCCTGATGTTTTACAGCGTAATTAAGGGCATAATGTGAACCATAACTATTACCGAGCACAGCCCATTTTGCAATACCTAAATGCTTTCTTACAAGCTCAACATCTTTAATTATCCTATCATAACTTATCCAAGTAGTGTCTGCTTTTCGATATTGTGAGCGTCCAGTCCCCTGATAGTCTATGAGTATTGTTCTGTAATCTGAAAGAGAATCAGAAATTCCACGCATGTAATAACTGGAATATCCTGGCCCACCTTGAAGGAGAACAATTGGTTTTCCTTTTCCTTTGGTATAATAGTGGATATATCCAGCATCAACTTTTAGAGAATCGTGTGCATATTGGGCATTGGCAGTAGTAATTACCAATAGAAAAATAAAAGTTAAAATATTTTTCATAATCTTTAGTTTAAAATTACTGGCAACGTCTGGGCTATAATTTCGTTGCGAACGCCGTCTGCGATAGCAGCGGGCGAGCAGGCGCGTCGTCAAACAGGATTTTTCCGCCTAGATCCGAGTCATTGATTAAAGTTAAGGATTTCCAGCCTGCCACGCCAAAGGCGTGGTTAAGAAATCCCTTCCTGCTGCAGGTACGCACTGCAATGGATTATATGCGCTGTTGCCACACTTTTTTATTTATTTCGTAACAGATGCATTCTTCATATTCTGGATAATCTTTCAATTTCGGATGTTTGAATTCTCCTATTTTTTGCATTCCTATTTTTTTCATAACATTTTCCGACTTGGAATTTTCCTTTGTGCAAGTCGAAATGATATTTTCCAGTTTCAACTTATTAAATGCAAAATCAAGACATTTTTCAGCTCCTTCGGTCGCATATCCTTGTCCCCAGACATCTTTTTTCAATCTCCATCCAATGTCAACGGCGGGAGTGAAGTCAGTTATGTAGTCTTGAAAAGCTAAGCCTATAAATCCAATTAACTCTCCAGTTTTTAAAATCTCGGTTGCGAAATAGCTATATCCGTTCTTTTCATAATGATTTTGTAGTCTTTGAATAAATTCCAAAGTTTCATCTTCAACCAATGTTTTAGGGAAATACTTCATAACTTCTAAATCAGAATTTATTTTAGCAAACTCGGTCAAATCTCCGTTCGTCCAATTGCGAAACCCTAGTCTTTCTGATTTAAAAATATATTCTTTTTTCAATTTGAAGTATCTTTTTCAAATGGTGGAAACGGTTTTATACAGGTTGTAGGCAACTGGCTTTATTCTTTAATAGTTAAATAAACTTCGTAGGTATTCATTGAATTTATTTTCATTCGTTATCTCAATCTCTTTTACAGATTCCTTATCTGTAATTTTCAATTTGTTTCCTGTTATCGTAATTCTTCCGTTATCTGTCGGTAGTGAGATTAATCTTTTTGTAGTGAAATGTGAATCAGGACTTGTCTGATGGTAATTACACATTTCCTTATAATCCATAAGCTCCCTTTTATATGTCTTAAAAATATATTCTGGCATGCGTTTTCCATTTTCTATTTTACTAACTCGTAAATAGTTGTCATTGTATTTATCAATAACAAAATTTCCTCGTTGATCTTCTTGAATGTTGTCAATCTCTAATTTGAGAGGTTCAAATGTAAAATCGCCAAAACCGACATCACTTAAATATTCGGTATTATTGATCGAAACAATAATTGCAAAATGGTCAAACTCTTTTCCATAGCCCTTATTTTGGTCATAAACTCTTGCTGAAACTCGTTTGGCATCAAAATTTATTGCGATTAGCAATTCATAAAACAATCCATTTAATTCATAGCAAAACCCGCCTCTATTTTGATTAACTATTTTTTCATAAATTCTATCAACTGATAATTCAATAGGTATACCATTGTGAATATCCAAATTTTCAAATGGGACATTTAACAGATGACTTTTCTGCAATTTTTTTAAGGTATCCAAATTCGGTTCAAGAGGTTCTGAATATTTAATTCTATTGAGATATTTTTCTGTATCCATATGTTCTTTTCAGCTTGTTGCCAACGATTAAGCTATGATTCCTGCCTGCCATGCCAAAGGCAGGTAAACCGGCAGGTCGACCTGGAAATCAGTTAGGAATTATTGGCTATGAAATCAAGCCCTGTTAAAAGTATGAATTTTCAAGATACGAAGGAGTAGGGCTAAATTATGGGTATTGTTAACACCCCTAATTATTTGCTTTTCATTGATTCAATTTCGGTTTTGAGAAATCCAGACACCAGATCACTTAGTTTTTCATATCCTTGATTTGAATAATGAACATCGTTTGATCCTTTTCCAAATTTCTGATGGATTGGTATGGATTGCTCATATAAATCATTTACAGTAACCGAATGTCTTTTCATTATCTTTTTCGCCGCATCATTATATCTTATTACATCATTTTTGAATCTGCCAGCTTCATTTTCGGGAACAAATGTTGTCGTTACAAAAATCAATTTTGCTTCGGTTTTAGTTTTTAGAATAGTAACAATTGAATCAAGATTTGAAGCATATTCATCGATTGTATAAGTGATTATTCCATTTTCTTTATCTCTGTTTCCTTGGACTTTTGAATCAGGGTGGCGATAACATAAATCCCATAATCCCCAGTTAAATTGAATTATATCCCATTTCCCATTACCAATCCATTCGTCTATTTTATTCAATCCAGTTCCTGTATGTTGCGCATTTCCAGGATTATGAAAAATATCTGCTGTGTTTGCCAAATTCTCCTTTACAAAAGGGGTATATCCAATCGAAATTGAATCCCCGATTATTAGTATTCTAGGTGAATCTTGAATAAAACTTGATAATAAAACAACAAGTATTGTTATAAGTAATGACTTGCTTCTTAATATTCTCATTTATAAGATATTGATTAGTTCGGTTCTTTGTTTATGAGTGCCAACGGGTTGAATAAACACCTGTTTTATTGGCGTTCATTTTTCTTCTTCAACTTTAATTTCATCACCTCTCACAAGGTACTGCTCGTTTATTGTAAAAGGGATGGCTATTCCATTTAGTATTGTATTAGTCTCCCCACCTTTTTCAACATGTATATGCAAATGAGGTTCACTTGTGTTTCCGGTATTACCAACCTGACCTAGGAAAGTATTGGTTGTTACAATATCTCCCCGCTTAACTGCGATGCTTCCTTTTTTAAGATGTGCCAAAAGTAGTTCCACTCCTTCACTTTCGATCAAGATATAGTTGCCTGCCAAATGTTCAATATCTGTTGTTGGAGGAGTTTGATCTTCGTATTTATCTTCAAGAGCTATTACAGTACCATTTAGTGGACTATAAATCTCTTGTCCATAAATGACATAATTATTAAGATCGGAACCTCCATCAATAGTAGATGCTCGCATTCCAAGATTGTTCAAACCAACAATGTCAAGTGCATGATTTTGAGGTTTTACATGAAAATGTCCATTCGTAAAAGGGCTTGCTCCACCATGCAATACAATTTGTCGTCCGTTACGAAAAGGTGATGCTAAATCAATTGTGTTTTTGGGAGTGATGTATCCTCTAAATGAAAACCAATTTAATCCTGAAAAGAATACAATCAATATCACATGGAGAGTAATACCCAATATCAATACTATTTTCTTTGGTGGAGTTTCAGGTATTTTGATTCGATTATAGCCAAATACACATGCTATTAAATATAATATTGGGAATATTGGTCTTAAGTAAACACTGACAATTTCCCAGCGAGCTGTTACCCAAAAATAAGCTATTACCAACCCAAAAGAAAATATTGTAAATATCCAAATTAAAACACTTGGCTGTCGTTTGAATGCAACTATTCCTATTAAAATAAGAGGTACGATTATATAGAATAGTCCGATTATTAACATGGTAAATTATTCTAATAAGTCTATATAAGTTGAGATTTTACAAAATCGTCTTTCTCGTAAATACTTTTTATAAGGCACAAAAGTCCTAAAATCATAGCCCAGCAATCTAAACCCAGATCAAAAAAATCATTAAATATAGGTTTTGAAGGGAAAATAAACTTTAAAGAAAGAAAAAGTAAACTGACTATTACTAGAACTACTATGCTTGATAAAACTATGATTTTTTGTCTTTTAACATTTTTGGTATTACTAAAAAATTTCATTTCTTTTTTGGACATTTTATCTATATCACTTAAACTATCCAAACCCATCTGAATCCCCGTTAAGAAAATAATAATTCCAATAATTGAAATTAAATTTTCTGGAAGCACAATTAAAGAATAAAATACTAAAATTATTACAGCAATTAAAAACCCCCATTTTAGATAACTTGCATAATGTAAAATGTTCTTTATATCCATAATAAATTCAATTTTTATTAATGCTTACCGGCAATGACCTGCTAAACACGACATCTGCGAAACAGTGGGCGAGTTGGCGTGCTGGCAAACTCGATTTTTCCGCCTAGATCCGAGCTCTTGGTTAAAATTAAGGATTTTCCGTATGGAAAATCCGTAGCAATGGATCATAGGTGTTGTTGTGTGCCGTTTTTATTTATATCAATATTTCTGATACTGCCATCCAAGTACCCTTTTTCGTTTTAGAACCCATAAAATACACTTGACCAAGTTTCATGTTAGTACTTTCAATTAAGGATTCAAGTTCTTTTGAACTATTGCCTTCAAAATCAATTCCAAACCCTAACTCTTCATCAGTCATTTCCAATGCTTTTTTACCTGGAACCAATTTGCCTTTGACAAAATCCAATGAGTAAAAGTCAGCTACAATAATACTTCCTGTTGCGGCATTCTGCTGTATTTCTGACAATGTTTTGCTAACATCTTTTTCTGTTAAATAAAGGGTAACTCCCTCCCATAAAAAGGTAGTTGTTTTGTTTTTATCATATCCAGCAGCAATCAACTTTTCAGACCAGCTTTCTGTGCTGAAATCTACATCAACAAAATGAACATTGGAAGCATCTATGTTTGCTTTTTGTAAATTGTTTTTTTTGAGTTCTTGAGTCTGTTTTTTGTCCATTTCATACAGTTTTAAGGTATCCTTAACCAAATTGCCATAGCAACGTGTATCGAATCCTGCACCCATGACGACAAATTGTTCTGATTTTTTGAATGACCTTTTCAGTATCTTGTCAAAGAATACAGTCCTTGAAGTTACCAAATTTGCTAAAGTGGCATCTGGAGCTTCTTTAAATATTGGATAGATAAGATTTTCCCCTGTGATTTGTTTTAATAAATAAAGGGGAAAAAGTGCAAACCATTGTCCAATCACAGTCGTGTTTGGCAAGACGTTAAACAGCTTTACAGTTGCAGAATCTTTTTTCAGTCCAAACTTATCCATTGTCCATCTCCCATTGATGATTTCAATAGCCGTAGAGGACACGCCTAATCTTTTGCTTATATACATCTGCTTATAGAAAATTATGAAAGCTCCAATTACTCCTAAGGGGAGAAATAGTATTTGAACAATTACATAGATGCTGAGGCCTAATATTTTTCTCATAAATTTCTCATTTCATTGGTAATTGCACACAACGGTTCGGCCCTGCCTGCCATGCCATAGGCGGGTATTATCTTTTATACAAAACGTCCACCGGACTTTATCGCTGTAGCATAAAATTAATAAAAATGCGCTGATTCCTGTCTAGGAAACCCCTGCCTTCGGCAGGCAGGCTTCCACAAAAGATTTTAGATGTTGTTAGCTTTGGTTATTAGGGCGGGATTAATATAAATCATTGACCATAAAACAATTGTATTATACATTTATTTGGCAATAAAACATTGCGAGGATACTGTTATTCAGCCATTATTTCTGTAATTAAGTACCCAGGTTTTGAAATTATTGGTTTGTGGTCATTATGTTAAAACACACACCATGGCTTTGTTTTTTTAAACCTATACGGCAAAAACTACTAATAAAAAAATTCGGCAAGTACTGGCTGTACGCTATTGCCAAGGTTTTAATAATGGCTAAAGGGATACTTTTTGCGATGCAAGTAAACCGTTGGGATCAACTAAACAATGTAATAAAAAATTGATTAAATAATTAAATTTAATTTAACTTTGTAAAATTATATTTAATTCAATTAACGATAACACCATTTCTTGCTCATGGAACAATTGGGTAAAAGAATAAAGAAGAAAAGAGAAAGTCTTGGCTTTCAAATGAAAGAATTATCAGTCATGATAGGTGTTACTTCCAGTTTAATTTCTCAAATCGAAAATGGAAAAGCCTTCCCTTCTATTGTAACTTTAAAAAAAGTTGCTGATGCACTACATACCACAGTCGGAGAGCTAATAGGGGAAAATGAGGATTTAGTACATCACCCTTTACTAAAATCAAACGAAAGAAGATTTGTAAAAGAGAACAATAACGGAACCAGCTTACACTTGTTGTCTTATCATGATTCCGCAAAGCAAATCGAGCCGTACATCATTCAATTCAACAAGAATTCAGATTCTGATACGATAATGACCAGTAATTATCCTGGTCAAGAGTTTTGCTTTGTACTTAATGGCAGGTTTGAAGCAATGGTAAATGGAAAACCATACAGATTAAATGAAGGAGATGGGTTCTATTTTAACTCGAGTAGACCTCATTTTTTTAAAAACATCAGTGGTAAAAAAGCAGAAATCCTTTGGATAATAACCCTCACCAATAATTAATAAAAATAGTATAAAAGATTACAGATATGAATACAAACACGAAAGCCCTTCCAAAAGTAAGAGTATCAAAAACAGCTACAAAAATGATAAATCTTACACAATCTGATGTCCAAAAACTAATGGATCATCATGACCTAAATGAGGATGCCAGGAATATTATCAGAACTGAGAATTTATTACCAACAACATTACTCTCACGGTTACACAATAATTTTCCCGAGCATTCCTTATTTAAAAGAACCTCAGCCCCTATTTTCAGTAAAGGCAAGAAAAAGTATACAGGT
Organism: Maribacter sp.; assembly: GCA_024228355.1. Lineage (GTDB taxonomy): Bacteria > Bacteroidota > Bacteroidia > Flavobacteriales > Flavobacteriaceae > Maribacter_A. The sequence continues at coordinate 8,276 of JAAETN010000203.1, forward strand.
TTATCAGGTTTCAGAATGATTTGTGAAGTTTTGAAGCAACATGGCATAGTACTTAGTAATATTAAAGAACGGGAACTTTTCATTGAAGTATATGCTTTCTTGGCAACAAAGCATATATTGAACACAATCGATTGGAATAATTATCAGAGAGATCCCGTCTTTCAATTGGTGTTTCCTCAACCCAATATGATTGACAAAAAGATTGTTGATGAATATAGCAGCATTGAAGATGATGTAGAACGAATGAAAATGGTCGTGAAATATAGGGATATGACAAATCCCCATGATGGAAAGCAAATTCTTAATCGGCCTTCATTTTATTGGGAAGATGGCGCACTTGAAGCCATTGATGGCGGCCAGCACAAATACCCTCAGGTATTTTTATTGTTTGATAAAACAACACAAGGATGCTACGCATATTGTACTTATTGCTTTCGCCATGCCCAAGTAAGGGGCGATGAGGATATGTTCATACAAAATGATGTGCATCAGGTACATAATTATCTTAGAAAACACAAAGAAGTAACAGATATTCTTATAACCGGTGGAGACGCGGGTTATATGCCCTATAGTAGATTAAATGAATACCTGAGCCCGATAATGGAAGATCCTGAATTAATGCATATCCGTAATATTAGAATCGCTTCAAGGGCGCTAACCTATGAACCAAGTGTGGTTATCAATCCCAAATATGGGGATACTTTGGCACTTTTCGAAAAACTAATTGATCATGGTGTTCAGGTGATATGGATGGGACATTTCTCAACTCCTAAGGAATTCCTTAACATTCATACATTAGCTGCAATTCGTAGATTACGTGCACATCGAATCAACATTAGAAGTCAGAGCCCAATGATGAACCACGTGAGTTTGTTCATGGATGAAAACGGGAAAGTAGAAATTGACAGATCTGCACAAAACTGGATAGACTTAGGACATATATTAATGATGCTTGGCATGAACTTCCATTCCATTTATTGTGCAAGGCCAACAGGTGAACACGATTATTTCACTGCACCTTTAGCTGATATGAACAAAATATTCAGCAAAATATATCGAAGCCTGCCATCCATTGGAAGGCCTTCAAGATATATTACCATGACCTCTTCTGCCGGGAAAACATCAATGATGGGTACGGTTGATGTCTTTGGAAAAAAGGCCTTTGCCCTGAAGTTTAACGAGGCCCGAAACATGGAATGGCTCGATAAGGTTTATTTAGCTGAATATGATGAAGAAGAAAATACCATTGAGAAATTGAAACCACTTGGAGGAGGAGAATACTTCTATAAAGATGAGTTAGCACGTATTGAAAAGGATCTTAAAGATAAATATGACAAGTCAATGTAATTTCTTTAACCGTCATTGGTAGTATAGTCATCACTAAAAAGAGTATTTTATGATAAATAAAATTGTTAAAAGTGCTGCAGAAGCTGTAAATGGGATACATGATGGCGCAACTGTTATGATCGGGGGGTTTGGTGAGGCCGGAAGCCCCATCGAATTAATTCACGCCTTGATCGATTATGGAGCAAAAGATCTAACCGTAGTAAGCAATAACACAGGTAGTGGCCATGTTGGTCTGGCTGCACTTATTGAAAACAAACAGGTTGCCAAAACAATTTGTTCGTTTCCGAGGACGGCAAATTCCAAGGTTTTCCCCGAATTGTACCATGCGGGGGAAATTGAGCTTGAGTTAGTTCCCCAAGGTACCTTGGCTGAAAGAATAAGAGCCGGAGGCGCTGGTATTCCAGCTTTTTATACCCCGGCCTCACTCAATACCCCTCTTGCTGAAGGCAAAGAGTCAAGGGTTATTAAAAACCAGGAATATGTATTGGAATATGCCATAAAAGCTGACTTTGCATTAGTTAAAGCAGAAACTGGAGACAGATATGGAAATCTTCTTTACCATGCCACTGCACGAAACTTTGGGCCCATAATGTGTACTGCATCAAAGGTTGCCATTGTGCAAGTCAAAAAGATAGTTGAGCCAGGACAAATTGATCCGGAAACAGTGGTCACCCCTGGAATATTTGTTCAGAAAGTAATTGAAATAAATAACCCCGTTGATGAATCACAATTGGTGGAAGAAGAAATGAGTTACCCATGATACAGACAGACAAAAAAATTGGTTGGGATCGCAATGAGATGGCGCAAAAAGTGGCATTGGATATCCCAAATGGATCGTATGTTAACCTAGGAATAGGTATTCCCGAGCTGGTAGCTGATTTTGTTCCAAAAGGAAGAGAACTCATCTATCAGACCGAAAACGGATTACTAGGAATGGGCAAGGTTCCTGAAAATGAAATGGCGGATCGTGAACTTGTGAATGCGGGTAAAAAATATGTTACAGCAATACCAGGAGCAGCATATTTTCATCATGCAGACAGCTTTGCGATGATTAGGGGTGGGCACATTGATGTATGTGTTCTTGGAGCGATGCAGGTTTCTGAACAAGGAGATCTTGCTAATTGGTCAACTGGCGCAAAAGATGCAATTCCAGCAGTAGGAGGTGCCATGGATTTAGTTGCAGGGGTCAATAGAATTTTTGTGATCACGCAACACCTTACCAAACATGGTGATCCCAAAATTATTGAAAAGTGTTCTTACCCTCTCACAGGGAAACAAGTTGTAGAAAGCATCTATACCAACCTGGCCGTCATCGACGTCAAGGAAGAAGGCTTGTTTGTTAGGGAAATGGCACCCAATGTAGATTTTAACTACCTGCAAAAACGAACAGGAGCAAAATTGAATCAATATGCACAAAGGCAAGTTTAAATATGTAGTTTATGAACTCACAAATTTTAGATCAAAACAGCAAAACAAACAAGACGATTTATAAACGTGCCTGTAATGTTCTTACAGGTGGTGTTAGCCGGAACACCATATTTAGAAAACCACATCCTTATTACGTTGCTACAGCCAAAGGAAGTTATGTTATGGATATCGAAGGTGTTGAGCGCATTGATTTTGCAAATAATATGGCATCATTAATTCATGGACATTCACATCCGGCTATAGTAGAAGCTGTTACCGATCAGTTGCAAAGAGGTACTGCATTTACTTTGGGGACCGAAGCCGAGGTTAATTTTGCGGAATTATTGATAGAACGTTCAGGTACCTTTGAAAGAATACGTTTTGTTAACTCTGGAACCGAAGCTGTTATGACCATGATCAAAACATCCAGAGTCTATACCAATAAACCTAAAATAGCCAAAGCAGAAGGGGCATATCATGGTACTTATGATTACGCTGAAGTGAGCCAAACCTCTGATCCAAGTAATTGGGGCGGCATAGATAAACCTAATGTTAACCGTGTTGTAGAAGGAACACCTCAAGGCGTACTTGATGATGTGGTTATATTTCCATTTAACGACATTGAAAGAACTATAAAAATCCTAGACCAACATGCTGATGAAATAGCTTGTGTGCTTATTGATCCTGTACCGCATCGCGTAGGTCTTTTTCCCGCTACGAACGAATTTATTGAAGCGATATATAATTGGACCCGTAAAAACAATGCACTCATGGTTTTTGATGAAGTGGTTACCTACCGAGTTAATTATGGAGGAAAACAAGATAGCTTTAACGTTAAACCCGACTTAACTGCCATGGGCAAAATGATTGGCGGAGGTTTTCCTATTGGGGCATTGGCTGGGAAATCGGACATCATGGAAGTACTAGATCCCCGTGGAAAAATATTAAGGCATCCACATTCGGGAACTTTTTCAGCAAATCCTGTTTCTACAACAGCAGGAAGAGTAGCCATGGAGTTATTTGATAAAGAAGCTGTTCTAAAACTGAATGTGTTAACGAATACGGCCATACATCAGATTGAGGAATCTATAAGAATAGCAGATGTTCCTGTCTCTATCACTGGGGCAGGATCCATGTTCAGGCTCCATCTGCAAGCAAATAAACCAACTGGTTATCGCGAGGCATATCATACAAAAGAGAAAAAAGCTTTGATCAACGAACTACTGGATTATCTGTTCCTTGAGGAAAATATAATTATGATCAATACGGGTGCCTGTATGTTTGCTACAACGCTTACACAAAATGAAGTGGATCGATTGTCTAATGGTTTATTAAACGGATTTCGGCTTATTAAACCGAAACTTGATCAATTAAATTAAAGGATTATGAGTGAAGTATATATCTGCGATGCAATTAGAACCCCAGTAGGTCGCTATGGAGGAGCTCTTTCATCAGTAAGAACAGATGATTTAGCAGCTATTTCATTAAAGGCCTTAAAGGATAATAATATGGAAATGGATTGGGCCGCCGTTGATGACATCTATATGGGTTGTGCCAATCAAGCAGGAGAAGATAATAGAAATGTTGCCAGGATGTCTTCCTTGCTTGCCGGTTTTTCTGAAAAAGTACCTGCTTCGACAGTAAATAGACTTTGTGGCTCTGGTATGGATGCCATTGGTATAGTTTCAAGGGCAATCAAGGCAGGGGAGACTGATATTATGATAGCGGGTGGTGTGGAAAGTATGTCTCGTGCTCCATTTGTAATGGGAAAATCAACATCTGCTTTTGCCAGAGACGTAAGAATGTATGACACTTCGATTGGTTGGCGATTTATTAATAAGAAGCTAGAAGAGCAATATGGCTCTGAAGGCATGATACAAACAGCACAAAATATTGCCACCAAGTTCAATATCAGTAGAGAAGATCAGGATGCTTTTGCTCAGTGGAGTCAGGAGAAAGCTCATAAAGCACAACAAAATGGCGCTCTTGAAAGAGAAATTGTATCGGTAATGGTTCCTCAACGCGGGAAAGATCCAATTGAAGTATGCCAAGATGAACACCCTCGGCTAACCTCAATGGAAAAGTTAAGCAGCCTTAGACCAATTACCGGCGAAAACGGAAGTATCACTGCTGGCAATGCTTCAGGAGTAAATGACGGAGCAGCTGCATTACTTATCGCTTCTTCAGCGGCAGTAAAAAAATATAATTTAAATGCTAAGG
>JAAETN010000204.1 GCA_024228355.1 Maribacter sp.
CTTGCCCAAGGGCTGAGGTTCAAAGCAACCCCTGAAATACAATCCCCTTTATATAGTCTGTGCCAGACTGATGGGCGGCATAGTCCAACGGACATTTATCTGCCATGCTGCGCACAGCGGATAAATGCTTAACTGTTAGCGTTTAAGGATAGCTATGAACAATGAAATTGAAGATTTAGAAGAATACCTTGGCTTAAAGCAAGGGTTTTTTAAAAACCTTCAGTTAGATGATGACTGGTCATTCATAGTAAAACTAAATTCATTGTTCGAAGCGGCGGTTTCATCATTGGTTACTGAGGAATTAGCGAGAAAAGAACTTAAAGGAACATTTTCAAATATGGATATGGGTACTGCTAAATATGGAAAGCTAGCATTCGTTAAAGAATTAGATTTATTACCTGAAAACTATATTAAATACATTGAAACATTAAACCGTCTTAGAAATAAGTTTGCTCATGATATTTCAAAAACAAGCCATGATTTAAAAACATATTTAGAAACCGCTTCCCGAAGTACCAGAAAGGAATGCAGGCGATACCTAAATCGTATTGAAAGCACGGAATCATCAGGCGTAAAAATAAAAGGTGATGAGTACTTCTTAAAAGAACCCAGAGCTACAATATTTTTGTCGGGTAAATTAGTTCTTGAATATATTCGGCAAAAAACAATCATCAGCCAACAAGTAAGTTTTATCAAAGAAAAGCATTCACTGGAAAATGAGCCAATACGAATTAAAACCTATGAACACAACCTTAATAAGGAACGCTAACAAGAAAATCATGCCGCTCACTGTCGTTCGCTGGGACGCGCCAAAAGCGGCGCGCCCCATATTTAGGCGTGTGTGCCGGGCATGGCACTTAACTAGCGAGGTGGAAGTCCTCGTACCAGGTATTCGCAGAGCCGAAGGTTAGCGAAAGGGCAAGGGCGTTGCCGTGAGGTAGGGTCTGAA
>JAAETN010000205.1 GCA_024228355.1 Maribacter sp.
ATGGAAATACTATGTTCGAGCATGGTAAAAATCTAACAAGTGTGTCATGTTCGCCCGCAAAAAGCGCGGGCTGGGACCTCCGTAAGCATCGGCCTAAAAAGCAGGCCGTTACTTACTCCGGCCCCATACACAAGCGTTATGCATAAAAAAGAAACAAAAAAGTGGTGGAAGATACTATTTGTAATAGTATTAATATTATTCGTTATTGATATCTTTAGCACACCATTTGAAGAAAACTTAGGTATTAATGATGCAATCTGGCTAATTATAGGTGGGCTGTCACTAATTCCTTTATATGGTTACGCATATCAGGTAGCTATAGGCAGTAAGGGAATAGCAATAAGTATTTTTATAGTAAATCTTCCACCAATTATGTTAGGTGCATATTTAGCAATTGCGATGTATTTAAACAATCAAACTGCTGTTCAATTAGTTGCTTCTATGCTTGGTTTGATAGTTGTGGGAATAATTCTTTTCCCTATATACAAATACGCATTTCATTCAAATCATTTATGGAGTGAAAATGCATAACAAGAACATCATGTCGTTCGCTATCGCTCACTGGGACGCTCCGCTACGCTGCGCGCCCCATATGTAAACGTTATGCGTAAAAGGAGAACGCAGTGTTATATAAGTATCGGGGTATTAAAGATTTTCGTTACTTTGTAGATATTAGCCTAAATGATCGCCTTTATGCAGCACCGTACTTTGACCTCAATGACCCAATGGAAGGTCAATATCTTTACAATAAAGGCGAGCTTGATTCTGACATCAGAAATCTAATCAAGGGCCAAAAGCAAAAACACAGAATTTGTTC
>JAAETN010000206.1 GCA_024228355.1 Maribacter sp.
ATTACCGAGTCATATCGCTTTTTCTTCCATCCTGAAATTAGGTCATAGCCTTGGCTTTTGACCAAATCATATAATTCTGGTATTTCTTCCGGATTGTCCTGAAGGTCAGCGTCCATAGTAATGACAACATCTCCTGCAGCTATTTTAAAACCGGCGTGGAGCGCTTGGGACTTGCCGAAATTCTTTTTAAAACGTAGCCCTTTTACATTTAGGTTTTTAACTGATAGTTCTGTTATAATATCCCAAGAAGCGTCGGTACTACCATCATCTATGAACAGAATCTCATATAAATAACGATTGGATTGCATAACTTCTACAATCCAATCGTGTAGTTCGCTTAGTGATTCTTCTTCGTTAAGTAATGGTATTACTATTGACAGATCCATTGAATACTTCTGAAATTCTTTTCAAAAGTACAATTTTGATGTTAATATGTAGGTTTTTGTTTTTTCATGATCAAACCGCTAATAAGGCCAAAAACCAAGCCAATGATTATATTCATAATAAGTATGATCGGGTAAGCTACCCAGGCAAAACTCTTTTGCATTTCAATTCCCTGATCAACCTGCTCCTCTGTCAAATTTGGATTATCCGTCATAGCCTTTGCTTTACCTATTTCAAACATTTTGTCCATGTAATCAGGTTCAATTACATTAGAAAGAAGAAAGAAGTAGATAAGCACAATAATACCAGCAATCAGTGCTATTCCGGTACCAAGTTTTAAAGCCTGGGAAATTGTCAAAAAACCATCATTGGCTTTTTTGAACTGTGAAATACCAAAAATGATCGCGGCAAATGCGAGTGCCAAATTTATTCCACGAATGGCCCAACCTTGATCATAATGCATATCCATTGAAAAGAGCATAAGCCCAAATATGACGCTCACAACACCCAGTAGAACACCGTAGTTTAAAGCAAATTTTCCTGTTTTTGGTTGATTTTCTTCCATTTTTATTTAGATTTTAGTGGTTTAGCTAATTAGTTAACTGTAATTTGAAATTGTTACATTTAAAGGTACGAATTTTTCTTTTTTCTTTTTTAATCAATTAATTGTCATTTTGAGAAAAATACTTAAATTTGCAGCTCGAAAATTATTAGGATTAAAGTTTTTACGATGAGAAAAGGTATTCACCCAGAGAATTATAGATTGGTAGCATTCAAGGATATGTCCAATGATGATGTGTTCATTACGAAGTCTACTGCTAATACAAAGGAGACTTTGGAAGTAGAGGGCGTAGAATATCCTTTGGTAAAATTGGAGATATCTAGAACCTCTCATCCTTTTTATACAGGAAAAGCTAAATTCTTGGATACTGCCGGTAGAATTGATAAGTTCAAGAGCAAGTATAAAAAATTCCAAAAAGTGGAAAAAAAGGAAGATAAAAAGGAAGAAGAGTAGAATAAGATTATTTTTCAACAATAAACATGCGCCCTCGATAGTTATTATCGAGGGCGTTATTTTTTTAATTTTGTCAAAATTTCCATTATGAACTACATTCTCTTTGATGGTACTGTACGGGATTCATTATTGCCTTTTACTTTTACAAGACCCGTTGCAGACATTAGAATTGGCATCCTTACCATTCGTGAGAAATGGGAGAATTATCTGAATACCGCTACAACAACGGTTACAGAGGATTATCTTTCCGAAAAGTACCCTATGGTAGAGATGCAAGAAAATGTATTTATAAATTCTTCTTTCTTACCCAATAAAGAGTTGGTGGACACTATAGAATCGCTTCAGAAGAATGAAGCTATTTTTCATGGTGAGGAAGTGATTGCCTTTTTTTCGACGGAATCCCAAGAAGTTGATTTTTCAACTTATAAGTCCATAGAGCATGAAGGAGATGTCTTGCGCATTGAAAATACTTGGGATATTTTTTCTAAAAACGCTGAAGTCCTACAGGCTGATTTTGACTTTTTGACCGAAGGAAGAAAAAGTACCCCAATTTCAAAGACCAATAGCTTGATCAATCCTGAAAATATATTCTTAGAAGAAGGGGCGAGCGTTGAGTATAGTATTTTGAATGCCTCTGAAGGGCCAATTTATCTTGGAAAGGATTCTGAGGTTTGGGAAGGTAGTTTAATTCGTGGTGCTTTTGCTCTTTGTAACAATGCAGTGGTTAAGATGGGCGGAAAGATTTATGGTGCAACCACCGTCGGTCCTCATGGCAAGGTGTGCGGCGAACTTAGCAACTCGGTTATTTTTGGGTATTCGAGTAAAGGGCATGAAGGTTACCTGGGTAATGCTGTTTTGGGGGAATGGTGTAATATTGGTGCCGATTCGAACAACTCCAATCTTAAGAATAATTACGCCAAAGTGCGTCTTTGGAATTATGCCTCTGAAAAATTTGAACAAACAGGACTACAGTTTTGTGGATTGATGATGGGAGACCACAGTAAAACGGCTATAAATACCATGTTCAATACTGGTACTGTTATCGGTGTAAATGCCAATATTTATGTGCCTGGTTTCCCTCGAAATTTCATTCCTAGTTTTAGTTGGGGTGGTGCATCTGGATTCTCGACCTATATGCCGGCAAAGGCTTTTGAAGCTGCAAAAGTAATGATGGCCCGTAGGGGGGTGGAGTTTGATGAAAAAGAGGCCAAAATCCTAAATCATGTATTTGAATTGACCAAAAAGTGGCGCAAATTCAAAAATTGATATCCCATTCCATTATTTCATATTAAACTTGTTACCTAAGGTTGTATATTTGCACACCCATTTTTGGGCCTAATGCATTGAGAACTGAATTGAATTCAGCATGAAGAAAGTAGCTTTTTATACTTTAGGATGTAAATTAAATTTCTCGGAGACCTCGACGATAGCAAGGGGTTTTCGAGAAGACGGCTATGAGCGCGTTGATTTTTCTGAACATGCTGATATGTATGTCATCAATACTTGTTCGGTTACTGAGAATGCCGATAAGCGATTTAAAACTATTGTAAAACAAGCACTGAAGAATAATCCAGCGGCTTTTATTGCCGCTATAGGTTGTTATGCGCAATTAAAACCTGAGCAATTGGCCGAGGTTGGTGGAGTCGACTTGGTTTTAGGGGCCACTGAGAAGTTCAAAATAGCCGATTATATCAATGACCTTTCCAAAAATAATAATGGTCAAATACATGCCTGTGAAATAAAGGAGGCCGATTTTTATGTGGGCAGTTATGCCATAGGAGACCGTACACGAGGCTTTTTAAAGGTACAGGATGGGTGCGATTACAAATGCACGTTTTGTACCATACCATTGGCCAGAGGTATTTCGAGAAGTGATGCCCTTGAAAATGTTCTTAATAACGCTAAGGAAATCTCAGAAAAAGGAATCAAGGAAATTGTACTTACGGGTGTCAATATAGGGGATTATGGCAAGGGAGAATTCGGGAACAAAAAGCACGAACATACTTTTTTGGATTTGGTACAAGCCTTGGATAGAATAGAAGGAATTCATCGATTACGTATTTCTTCAATAGAACCGAATCTTTTGAAAAATGAAACCATAGATTTTGTCGCTCATAGCGATTCTTTTGTACCTCATTTTCATATTCCATTACAAAGTGGGAGCGATGAAATTTTGCAGCAAATGAAACGTCGCTATGGAAGTGCAATGTATGTTGATAGGGTCAAGAGAATAAAGGAAGTTATGCCACATGCCTGTATTGGTGTTGATGTAATCGTAGGATTTCCCGGAGAAAGTGATGCACATTTTTTAGAAACGTACCATTTATTGAATGAACTGGATATTTCCTATTTGCATGTCTTCACCTACTCGGAAAGGGATAATACGCCTGCAGCTACAATGGCCGACTCGGTACCGCAAAATGTAAGAAATAAACGAAGTAAAATGCTTCGTGGCCTTTCGGTTAAAAAGCGTAGGGCATTCTATGAAAGTCAATTAGGACATACCAGAACGGTTTTGTTCGAAGGAGAAAGCAAGGATGGGTATATTCAGGGATTTACAGAAAATTATGTAAAGGTAAAATCCCCATG
>JAAETN010000207.1 GCA_024228355.1 Maribacter sp.
GAAGTTCCATTTGTTCAATTTTTTATCAAAACTGAAATAGCCCGCGGTAATACCTTCATCATACTCAAATACACCAGATTCCGTAGGATCAATTCCAGGTTGGTTTCTATCAAACCCTTCTTGGTCAATACGACCCTCAGAGTTAATCTGGGCATATCTAATTCCTGTTTCAAATTTCGAGGAAGGGCCTAAAGGAGTAATAAAGTCGGCTTGTGCACTGAACAGATTAATGCGTTGCGTGGAATTTGTGGAAAAATCATTCTCATCGATCAGATTTTCATTGATATCAAAAAAATCAGTATACAGATTCTGGCCGCGCTCATAATCATAATACGTGTAATGGGAATTCATTGATATTTCAGCCCCCTTATTTTTTAACTTGTGTACAAAATCCAAATAAAAAGAAGTATTTAATCGGTTCTCTTCAGAATCGTTCAGTGTTATAAAACTTGACTCAGCTATCCCATTGGTATCCGTAATAATAGTTTCTGTATCGTACATTCTAGCCACACTCGGATTCCATTGGTTCAAGGTAGAAATGGACAAGGAATTGCGGTCATCAAAGAAATAGTCGAAAAAGGCATTTAAATTATGCCGTTTACGTTTGCGAATGTAATCTTCCTTAGCGGTCCATGTAGATGATATTGAACCATCATCAATAAAATTTGTAACATCAGTATATTGGGTAAACCACTTTTCTTGGTTAAAATTGTAGTTAGCTGAAAAGCTTGACTTGCCCCCTTTAAAAAAATGATCGGTTCCTAAGGTATGTTTTGGGAAAATCCCTTGGGTATAACGATTGAAGACAGCGCCATTATATCCGGAAATCAAATTTTTCTTCATTATGATGTTAATCAACATTCCATCCTCCGCGCTATACTTGGAAGGGGGATTGGTAATAACCTCTATAGATTCTACATTACTTGCCGTGGTCCCGGAAAGTAGATTAATCACATCGGCCCTCGGTAGATTTACCTTTCTGCCATTGATCATTATTCCAATATCCTTGCTTCCATTTACCGAAAGCTCATTATTAATGACCACAACCCCCGGGGCTCTTTTCAATGCTTCCCATATATCGCCATCTGAAAAGGCAGTATTCTCAATATTGAAGACAAGACGGTCAACTTTTCGCTCAACTCTTGGTTTTTGGGTAGATACAATTACCTCATCAAGAACTTGGGCGTAGTTCGAAATTGTAAGAGTCCCAATATCTGAATCAGCAATAACTGAAACGTTTAAAAAATCAGATTCATTTTCTAGATAACTGGCCTTTAGTAAATAATCGCCTGGAGGTATATTGGTGATTTCAAAAATACCATTATCGTCTGTAGAGGAGCCATTGATCAAAATACTATCAACTGCACTCAACAACAATACATTGGCCAACCATATTGGCTCATGATCATTGCTTATGATTTTTCCTTGAATCTTATATTCCTGCGAAAATGATGAAGAGGTCAAAAAGGAAAGAACTAGTAAAAAAATTATCTGTTTACTCACAAGAACATTCGATTGGGGTGTGAACTTAACAAAAATAAGTCGAATTATCCTACAAAAAAAATGAGCCCTATCAATTCTATTCTAGAAAGGTATTCCCGGTTTTTAAATCCAATTCACAAAACAACCACGGTTTATTTTGCACTATATTTGCACTTCTGAAAGAAAGCGGTCTATTTCAACAGAATTGAGGCCCCGGATAATTTGAATATAATACAAATAGTAGTTGAAGAAAATACGAAACTTTTGCATTATCGCACATATTGACCATGGCAAAAGTACCTTGGCAGATAGGCTGTTGGATTTTACTGGTTCTGTAACGGAACGCGAAAAGAAAGAACAGCTTCTAGATACAATGGATCTTGAGCGTGAACGTGGCATTACCATAAAAAGTCATGCCGTTCAAATGGAATATACCTACAAGGGTGAAGAATATATATTGAACTTGATAGATACGCCAGGTCATGTTGACTTTTCATATGAGGTGTCCCGTTCTATTGCGGCTTGTGAAGGTGCCCTTTTAGTAGTAGATGCGGCACAAAGTATACAGGCCCAGACCATAAGTAATCTGTATTTGGCACTTGAGAATGATCTTGAGATTATTCCCGTTTTGAACAAGGTAGATCTGCCCAGTGCCAATCCTGAGGAAGTGACTGATGATATTGTGGATCTTTTAGGCTGCGACGCAGAAGAGGTTATACCTGCTAGTGCCAAGACCGGCATAGGGATCGGGAATATCCTTGAAGCTATTATTGAGCGCATCCCTGCCCCAACGGGTAATGCCGATGAACCGCTCCAAGCTTTGGTCTTTGATTCTGTTTATAATCCTTTTAGAGGGGTAGAAACCTATTTTAGGGTCATCAATGGTGAAATCAGGAAAGGTCAAAAAATTAAATTTGTCGCCACTGATAAGAGTTATTTCGCGGATGAGGTAGGTACTTTAAAATTGACACAACACCCCAAACAAGTTATTAAAACAGGGGATGTGGGTTATTTGATAACAGGAATAAAAGATGCCCGGGAGGTAAAGGTCGGTGATACCATTACAGATTCAGCCAATCCAACCAAAAACCCCATAGAAGGCTTCGAAGATGTGAAGCCGATGGTTTTTGCTGGTATATATCCCGTAGATACAGAGGATTTTGAAGAGCTACGTTCCTCTATGGAAAAACTACAACTTAATGATGCCTCCTTGGTTTTTGCTCCCGAAAGTAGTGCCGCTCTTGGCTTTGGTTTTCGTTGTGGTTTTTTAGGTATGCTACATATGGAAATTATACAAGAACGATTGGAGCGCGAATTTGATATGACCGTGATTACCACGGTACCAAACGTAAGTTACCATGCCTTTACGAGAAAGAACCCGGAGGTTCCTTTAATCGTTAATAACCCCTCTGATCTTCCTGATCCATCAACTATAGACCGCGTTGAGGAACCTTATATAAAAGCGACCATAATCACCAAGGCCGATTTTGTTGGGAATGTGATGTCGCTTTGTATAGAAAAAAGAGGATTGATTACGAATCAGACCTATTTAACTACTGAAAGAGTTGAGTTGAATTTTGATATGCCCTTGGCAGAAATTGTTTTTGATTTTTACGACAGGTTGAAAACTGTTTCAAAAGGTTATGCTTCCTTTGATTATACGCCAATAGGATTGCGTACCTCTAAACTGGTACGAGTCGACATTTTATTGAATTCACAACCCGTAGATGCTCTTTCCGCGCTAATACATGCAGATAATGCCGCCAACATAGGCAAGAAAATGTGTCAAAAGTTACGAGAGCTTATTCCAAGACAACAGTTTGATATTCCGATACAGGCAGCAATAGGCGCTAAGATAATTTCCCGGGAAACCATTAAGGCACTACGTAAAGATGTTACCGCCAAATGTTATGGCGGTGATATTTCACGTAAACGTAAACTTTTGGAAAAGCAGAAAAAAGGCAAAAAACGAATGCGACAGGTAGGGAATGTAGAAATCCCCCAGCAGGCTTTTATGGCCGTGCTAAAGTTAAATGATTAATCGCATTGATATTTGTTAACCATTTTCATGTCCATTTTTTTTCGCGATATCGAAAGGTTTCCCAAGATAAACTAATCTATACCCTTCTTTTATTTCTTTGAATTCCTTACTGTAAGACGACATAATCTTTAGATCGCCATCATGGGTCTTTAAGAATATGGGGATAATGTCTTCGTCATTTTTTGTAATCTCAATTAGACTGTCATAATGGGATTGATCGTTGAGTTCAATCTCATGGACTTCAGGGTATTTTCTTGTAGCCTCTACCAATTTAATAAAGTCATCAGTATGTGAGAACAAACCTTCTCTTGGGTTATTTTCTGGGTCATTCATCTCTTCTGGTGTGACCAAACGAAATGATCCATTTTCCCCAAATTGATTTTGGAATTTATTAATGGCGTAACTATTTATTTCTGGGTTTCCGGTTAATGCCATTAAGTAACCAATATCATTTAATTCAATATTGTCAGTCAACGTTTCCGAATAAATATTAGCAGAAAGTGCTTCCAAACCCAACCGCTTTGCTTTATTGATGTTGAATTCATTGTTATCAATCAACACAACATGTCTTTTGTTTTTGAATAAATACTCAGCAATTAGTCGAGAGAACCGGGAAGCGCCAATAATCAATATTCCCTCGGAATTTCGTAGATAAACCCCAACTATCTTAGCAAAATATCTTGCCGTTGTAGCATTCAATATCACCGTTCCCAAAACAATCATGAATACCAGTGGGGTAATATAGTTAGCGCCAACAACACCGTCGCTTGCCAGCTTCAGGCCGAACAATGATGCAATACCAGCAGCTACGATACCTCTTGGGCCGACCCAACTAATAAAAAGCTTTTCATTGAGTTTTAATTTCGAATTCCTTGTGCTAAGAAAAACCCCTAATGGTCTAATGAGGAAAACCACTATCGCGAAAAGTATTGCTGTATTCCAATTGTAGATCAACAAAAGATCTTCCATATTGATGTTTGCAGCGAGTAGAATAAAAAGTATGGATATGAGAAGCACACTAAGTGATTCCTTAAAATAAAGAAGCTCTTTCAAATAGTCTGAGTTGAAATTCCCCATTACCAACCCCATGACTACAACAGCTAGAAGTCCGGATTCATGGGCAAAACTATCTGACAAAACAAAGACGCCTAACACCAAAGCTAGCGAAAGTACATTCAATAGGTAATGTGGAATCCAGTTCTTGTTGATGGCGAAATTCAAGGCATGGGCAAAAGTGAATCCGAAGGTAATCCCGAACAATACAATTTTGCCAAATTCAATCAAGGCGGTCAACGTAAATTCACCACCCGCTTCAACGCTTATAAATTCAAAAACCAGTACCGCAACCAAGGCCCCTATAGGGTCTATTAATATCCCTTCCCACTTTAATACCGCAGAAACATCTTGCTTTAATGGAATATTCCTTAAAATCGGAGTTATCACTGTTGGTCCCGTAACAATAATCAACGCAGCAAACAAAAAAGATATTGGCCAGCTTAAATAAAAGATATAATGAGCAGCAACGGCTCCGCAAAAGAAAGTTACAATAGACCCCAAGGTAATAAGCTTGGTAATAACAGGGCCAACATTCTTTACTTCGCTCATTTTTAAGGTAAGGCCACCCTCAAAAAGAATAATACTAATGGCCAATGAAACAAAGTGAAAAAGGCTTTCTCCCGGAAACAAGCCTTCTTTGCCGTTCCAGATCGGCTCAATCCATTTGGTACCATCCTCTGATAAGTACTCTGCGGCAATTGGCCCTACTAGCAAACCTATTAAGATCAAAGGTAATATCGCAGGTATTTTGAACTTCCATGCAAACCACTGTGCAATTATTCCCAATATGATAATTCCGGCCAATTCTAGCATCTCTGTCTTGTTTTATGATCAATATAAACGTACAAATCATTTACCCATTTCTTGTTAACAAATAAAAAAATAAAAGACAAACATCAGAAAAATCAGCCTCCTTATTCACGCTCCAGAATTAGTGGTCCTTAGTTCGTGATCGGCATTCAATTTCTGGTGCGATTTCTTATAGTTTATTTAGGTAATTCAGGAGTTGACTTAAGGTTCATATGTTTTAATAAGTTAGATGAAAAGTCGAGCATGTTGCGAACCTCATCCGTTCGGGCAATATGGATGTACTTAAAAATCATTAAGGCTTCCCCGTTACTTTCAATGTGGTGAATCTCATTTTCTTCTAAATAATGGATAAGGTCATCAGTAAAAAAGGCCCGTATAGCATTCTCGTCTTCTCCGCTCAAATGAAATTTCCCCGAAAAGCCCGCATATTTCACAAAATTAATATCCCCTCTTGCGCCAGAAAAAGCTTTCATTCGATCAAAAATTTTATTAAAAAGCCCTTCCTTATCAATTATAAATTGTGGTATAGGAGATGGTAACCTCACTATTTGTACCGTAGTTTGATATACTTCCAATGCCAGCAACGCACCTTCATCAAATACAATATCGGCAATTTCCCATCGCGCATTATTTTCTACATCAATTCCCTGTAAAGAATTGCTCTTCATTTCGATTGGACGTGAATCGAAGAAATGGAAATTCCTCAGATAGGAAGTGTTCCAATCAACTTCGCGATCGAAAGACCAGCCATTGGCTATGGCCAATTTTTGTAAACGTATTTGCCGCTTCGAAATCCTTTTTTTCACTCGCCCTGTGATAATCTTTAAAGCTCGGTTATGACTTGTTGACGCAACATGGTTGTCTAACCCAATAAGTTGTACATTTCCCCCTTTGTTATCATGTATGCGCTTAAATTCTATCATATTTTCCATTATCGATAAGTCAACCATACGGGTTTGTGACATATCGAGACGTATGTTCGATCCAATTGGGATATCCTGGAGTAATTTATCTATTTTCAATGCGGATAAAAAGTTTGCAATTCCTTTTATCTTAACGTCGTAAGTGCCGTTTTCTAACTGGTAAACCTTCGATCCTGATTTAAAAATCATTTTGAAAAAATTCATGAATCCTACTTTAGCCAATAGCATGTGTAATACTAGTGTCACAAGAATCCCGCCCAAGATTCCATAAAGTAGATCCGTAAACAGTGTAATTATGAGTGTGGAAATTAAGAACAATAACTGTTCTACGCCCTGATCGTAGGCCTGCTTGAATACCATTGGTGAGGCCAATTTGAAACCTGTGTGCACTAGAATTGCCGCCAATGCCGCCAAAGGAACACTTCTTAATACGGGCGCCAAAATGAGGACAAAAAGAATAAGAAAGATCCCATGGTAGAAATTAGACCATCTGGTCCTTGCATTGCTATTTACGTTTACAGTACTTCGTACAATCACCGTTATGATTGGAAGTCCGCCCAAGGCTCCGGAAACCATTGTACTAAGGCCTACCCCCACTAGGTCTTTGTTTAGATTGGTGGTGCGCCTGTAGGGGTCTAACTTATCAACTGCACGAGCACTGGCTAATGTTTCTACAGACGCAATCATGGTAATGGACAATACTGTGAGCCAAAAAGCTGAAGTCCCTATCATGCCGAAGTCAGGATGCATAATACTGTCAAGAGGATTATCCGGTATTTCAATTAGTAATTCAGGGCCAATATCGTAGGCATTTCCCAGAATTGAAATAGTATGCTCGTTGAAAAAGTCAAATCCGAAAACTACTGGCAAAGACAAAAGCAACACCCACATAGGGGCAGGGATTATTTGTACAATCTTATAGTTTATTTTTTTATAAAAAACAAGAGTCAAAATACCAATTAAGGCAACAAAAAAAACGAAGGGGTTAGCCTCTGGGAGTTTGTAAAAAATATCGAGAAGTGTACCAATAGTATTGTTTGCATTCGAAGTGGTACCAAGAGCATAGTGCGCTTGTTTTGCAAATATTATTACTCCAATTGCAGCTAAAATTCCGTGTAATACAGAAGAAGGCAATAGCTTGGCAAAACGCCCCATTTTAAGAAACCCTAATATAATTTGTATAGCCCCCGATACCACTATTGCTGCTAAGACGTAGTTGATGTTCCCATCTAGTGCTACAAGGCCTCCAAGGATCACTGCAATTAATCCGGCCGCTGGGCCGTTGATTGCTAAATGACCCCCCCTAAAGAATGTTGTTACAACACCCCCTATAATTGCGGAAAGTATACCGGCCATGGGCGCTACTTCTGATGCAACAGCAATTCCCAAAGCCAGGGGTAAGGCAACCAACGATACGCTTAACGCAGCCGTAAGATCGTTGCGCCAATTTTCTTTTATGCCTTTAATTCCCTTGGCGGGGAGAGGATTGGTTATATTCATGGTTTATAATAAATCAATAAAGGGCTTAATATACGTTTTTTATAAAAAAACGAAATCCTTAAAAGAGGGGTTTAAATAAGCGATCAACTTCGAAAGTTGCTAGAACAAGATCAAAATGGTCAATGATTTGTTAAAATACGAGGGCAAATCTAGTTATCGGCTTCGCTTTTCTTAATTTGCAACTTCTTTATCATTATCTGAATGACCCTATACCCCATTGAGACCGGTAATTTTAAATTAGATGGCGGCGCCATGTTCGGAGTGGTCCCAAAATCAATTTGGAATAGGACCAATCCAGCCGACAGCAATAATATGATCGATATGGCCGCACGTTGCCTTCTTATTGAAGATGGTGCTCGTCTTATCTTGATTGATACCGGCATGGGCAATAAACAATCTGATAAATTCTTTGGATATTATTACCAGTGGGGCAATCATACCTTGGACGGGTCGCTCCAAAAACTAGGTTTTAATCGCGATGATATTACCGATGTATTCATGACCCATCTTCATTTTGACCACTGCGGTGGAAGCATTCAATGGAACAAAGGCCGTACAGGGTATGAACCAGCATTTAAAAATGCCCATTTTTGGACCAATGAAGCCCATTGGCAATGGGCGATAAAGCCCAATTTGCGCGAAAGACCTTCTTTCTTGAAGGAAAACTTGCTTCCGATGCAAGAAAGTGGCCAATTGAAGTTCATTAAAAAGGGCCAAAATTCCTTTTTAGAAAAATCAGAGTTAGGGTTTGGTATTCTTTTTGTAGACGGTCATACGGATAAACAAATGTTGCCACATATAAATTACAAAGGAAAGACCTTGGTTTTTACAGCCGATTTGGTCCCAACCACTGGACATATTCCCGTACCTTATATAATGGGCTACGACACACGACCTCTACTGAGTATTGGGGAAAAACAATTATTCATGAATGATGCCGTTGCAAATGATTATTTTCTGTTTTTGGAACATGATGCCCATAACGAGATTTGTACACTTAAAAATACTAATAAGGGAGTGCGATTGGACAAAACCCACACCTTTGATGAGATATTTAATTAAAATGATTTGATGAAGAATTCCGCATTTCTAAAAGAAAAAGATGTAGGCAAGGGTATTAAATCATTCAATAATAAAGCACACTAACTTAATTTTTTTATAAATGAAACATAAATTTTACAAACACTTATTAGGATTAACAGCGAGTATTCTATTAATAGGTTGTGGGGCAACTACTATGGTTTCAACACCAATTGAAAAAATAGATACCATGCCGTTGAAAGTGGCCGAATTGACAGAAAGCCAGAAAAAGTCCTGGGGGCATGCCGATCTAGCTACAGATACTATTCCAGGAATGAGTGTAGACAAAGCGTATCGTGAAATAATTGGTACCAGAAAGGGTACAAAGGTTATTGTTGCGGTCTTGGATTCTGGAATTGACCTAAAGCATGAGGATTTAGACGGTGTACTGTGGACAAATAGAAAGGAAAGGCCAGGCAATGGCAAGGACGATGATAAAAATGGATACATTGACGATATCCATGGTTACAATTTTTTGGGCGATTCATACAATGAGCAATTGGAATATGCCAGAATACTAAGACTCAAATTGGGTGATGCCGGTATGCAGGCCAAAGCAAAGGCTAAATTGAACGGGGAATACCAACAGGCCCTTGGCAACAAACAACAGTACGAACAAATTTTACAGGCTGTTGAAGCGGCCGATACGGCCGTAAAAAAGCATTTGGGTAAAACGAATTACACCAAAAAAGATGTTTCAGGTATAAAGCCAGAAAGTGAAGAATTGCAGCAACATGTTTCCGTGTTGATGCAGATGTACACATTCGCAGATAGTATTCCAGAAGTATTGGAAGAGTTGAATGGTGGCATTAAGCACTTTACTGAGCAGCTGAATTATAATTTAAAGGTAGATTTTGATGGCAGGAATGTTGTTGGTGATAATCCGTATGATTTAATGGACACGAATTACGGTAACGGAAACCCACAAAACAGGGTTGAAGATGAGAGTCATGGCACCCATGTGGCCGGAATTATCGGCGCAGAGCGCAACAACGGTAAAGGCGCCAATGGAGTAGCAAATAATGTTGCGATTATGAGCATACGTGCTGTTCCCAATGGGGACGAATATGATAAGGATATCGCATTGGGCATACGTTATGCCGTAGATAATGGAGCTAAAATCATTAACAGTAGTTTCGGTAAATCATTTTCACCAAATGCTGAATGGGTATATGAAGCGATTAAATATGCTGCTTCCAAAGACGTTCTGATTGTACATGCTGCCGGTAACGAAGGGGCTAATTTGGATGACCCCAACAATCCAAATTTTCCAAATGACCAAGTAAACAATGGCCCGGAAATAGCGGACAACGTTATAACTGTGGGTGCTTTGGATCCAAAATATGGTTCAGAAATGGTTGCTTCATATTCGAATTATGGCGCGATTAATGTCGACGTTTTTGCTCCAGGAACTGATATTTATTCAACTGTGCCAAATAACAAGTATGAATTTATGCCAGGCACTTCAATGGCTTCGCCGGCGGTTGCAGGGGTCGCTGCATTGGTACGTTCCCAATACCCAAGTTTAAGTGCGCCTCAGGTGAAAAAAATAATTCTCGAATCAGGTCTAAGCACAAAGGCCACTGTTATTCTTGGGGGAGACGCAACAAAAAACGATACATTGGACAAGATCAGCACGTCAGGTAAAATAGTCAATGCCTATAACGCCCTGATAATGGCAAGAACAATGGCGAAAGGAAGATAAATATATATTAAGATTGCTATGAAGTTTATTAATACAGCATTGTTTCTTGCGTTGGTAAGCCTTTCAGTATCGGTTTATGGACAGAACTCAAATTCATATTGGCAACAACATGTCGACTATACCATGGAGGTGTATATGAATGTTGATAACTACCAATATAAAGGAACACAGAAACTGGTTTACACTAATAATTCTTCTGATGCATTGACACGGGTGTATTACCATTTGTATTTCAATGCCTTTCAGCCAGGAAGTGAGATGGATATTCGCCTACAGAACATTAATGACCCTGATGGTAGAATGTATGTTAACAACAAAAGCAGGCTAGCTGCATTATCACCAAGCGAAATTGGATACTTACACCCAACTTCCTTGACACAAGATGGTGTCAAAGTCATGTTCAATGAGGAAGGAACCGTATTGGTCGTTGATTTGGCAAAGCCTATTCCCTCCGGGGGAAAAACAATTTTTGAAATGAATTTTGAAGGACAGGTTCCCGTTCAAATTAGGCGGTCAGGACGAAATAATAAAGAAGGCGTAGCCCTCTCTATGAGTCAATGGTATCCCAAAATGGCGGAATATGATTTTGAAGGATGGCATGCTGATCCCTATATCGTTAGGGAATTTCACGGTGTTTGGGGCAATTTTGATGTAAAATTGACCATCGACAAGGACTATGTGGTTGGCGGAACTGGCTATTTACAGAACCCACAAGAAATCGGGCATGGTTATGAAGCTGCTGGAACCAAGGTCAAAAAAGCAAAAGGGAAAAACCTTACATGGCATTTTAAAGCGCCGATGGTGCATGATTTTATGTGGGCGGCCGACCCGGATTATCTGCACGATACACTTAAAATGGAAAACGGCCCTACGCTACACTTTTTATATAAAAACGATCCAGAGATTATCGAGAACTGGAAGAAGCTTCAACCAAAAACCGTTGAAGCCATGGAATTCTTTAGCAAAAACGTTGGTGAGTACCCCTACGAGCAGTACTCCGTGGTTCATGGGGGTGATGGCGGTATGGAGTATGCCATGAGCACATTGATTACAGGTGGTCGCAAATTAGGTAGTTTGATTGGTGTAATGTCCCATGAAATGGCCCACTCCTGGTTTCAGCACATCCTTGCAAATAATGAATTGAAGCACGAATGGATGGATGAAGGTTTTACTTCGTTTGTTTCTACCTTATGTATGAACAAGATAATGGGAAGAAATAAGGACAACCCTTTTGAAAACACCTATAAAGGGTATCGTAATTTGGCTTTGTCGGGTAAAGAACAAACTCAAGCGACGCATGCAGATAGATATGAACATAATTTTGCATATGGTGCTTCTGCTTATAGCAAAGGATCAATTTTCCTATCGCAATTGGGCTACATCATAGGGCAGGATAAATTAATGGAGACCATTAGAAAATATTTTGACGATTTCAAATTTAAACATCCAGTACCCAATGATATCAAAAGAACCGCAGAAAAGGTTTCCGGTATGGAGCTGGACTGGTACCTGACGGATTGGACACAGACCACCAATACTATAGATTATGGGGTCAAGAAAGTGGTCGCCAATCGGGAAAAGACCAAAGTAATCCTTGAGCGCATAGGCCTAATGCCAATGCCATTGGATATATTGGTTGTTTACAGTGATGGCACTAATGAAACTTATTATGCGCCTTTGAGAATGATGCGTGGTGAAAAGGAAAATCCGTACCCAGATATTAAAAGAACAGTATTACCAGATTGGCCCTGGGCTTACCCTAGTATTGAATTTTCAATCAGCAGACCAATGAACGAGATAAGGGCAATCATAATCGACCCTTCACAGCTCATGGCGGATATTGATCTAGAAAACAACGTCTGGCAAGCCTTGGACTAAGGAAAAATGATGTAATCAATTAGATTGATTTATTTGTGGTAATCCTATACCACCAAGTGTTTCTATACATCTCATTTTTTGCCGTAAGTTCCCTATTGTTCATGGCATAATGGGTCTTGTCAAGCACCCTAATCCTGTATCCTAGAAGATGGAAAAAAGTTTTGGTGAAAAAATGGGCCACCTTGGTATTGACCATTAACGCTTTTTTCTCCTTATTGGCCCAAGAAACACCTGGCAACGTATGTAGCAATAAACCAAAATTGGTCCTGCGCAAAAATGCCGATAAGTTAAGGGCCCAAGTTGGCGTTTTCCGTATCAAGAAAAAACCTTCCTCACCCTGTTCCTGGTACAGGGGCATGAAAATAATGGCATCATTTTCAGCTTTTATAAACTCCTCTTTTTCAATAGCCAATGGAGTCCCTTCAAGCACTACTTCAAAACTCTTAAACCCTTCCATCATCTTATAATCCTTTATATTATTAAGGTGGTGTCGGTACGTTATTTCATAAACGTTGGAATTGTTCTGTGCTGATTTCTTAAGTTGAGTATAATACTCCTTGAAATTCTTTATATCTGCCTTATTTAAAAAACCACTGAAAGCCATGGTCAACCAGGTAAAGGCTATACTATTCTTAATTGAAATTTCCTCGGTATGTTGGCCAGATTCGAAGCCTACAGAAACATATCCTTTCTCATTGATGTAGCTCAAAAGCGGACCATCGAGGTATTCTTCTATGCCCAAAATAATGGGTACCGGAAAAAGCTTAGCAAACCTTCTATTGATCAATGCGTCGTTAATCGTAATAAATGGTAGGGTTTTACTTGAGGTAGTATGAAAATCAATAAAGTAAAATGGCCCTTTTTCACTCGCCAATATCCCTGAAATCAGTTTATAAATGGATGCCAATTCCTTGTCTTCAACCGAAAGATGGCCCTTTGCTTTATTATTGATTTTCCTGATTCTAGATTGTGTCCAAATACGGTTTAAATCTTTCTCTACAAATCGTTTCCCCTTTAACAAAGCAGGGATGTTTCCCCTAATGCCATAAGCCACTCCCTTACAAGAAAAAGGGGCAATCGCCAATTCCTGGAAAACATGCTCAAGTGCAGTAACACCAGACTGTTCATTGCCATGGATACCTCCAAAAAAAATCAAAGTTGGTCCAGGAATGTCTCCCCTAATGTGTCCAATTATACGATTGGTTTCAACCGCTATTTCATTATTCAGAGCTGTTGTCATATACTATAAATCATTGGACGTGATTATACCAACCAGTTTTTTGTCGCGGACTACGGGCAAACAATTTATTTTATGTCGCTGCATTAATTCTTTGGCTTCCTCCAGAGGGGTCCCTGGCATTACCGTAATCAATTTTTTCTTCATTAATTTATTGATGTTTTGCCCATGCTTTTCGGTATTTTCCAAATATTTGCCAACGTCTGTCCATGTTAGGAGGCCAACTAAATCCAAGTGTTTGTCAAGAATAGGGACATGGTGAATATTTTTCCATTGCATCATCCTCAAAACAAGCTCCATACTATCATTTTCCTGAGCGGTAATAGTTCTAATGTTCATGCGTTCCCCAACTTTTCTGTTGTCTTTTGGAATCTGGAATTCGTCACCTCTTGGGAGTAGCCATGCATCGATATTATATCCCTTTTCCTGTCTTTCATACATGGTTGCACACAATATTTTTAGCGCATCAGGGGTTTTATAGTCCTTTCTAAGTTTCCGGAAGCCTTCTACAATCCATCTTGAACCATTTCTTGATTGTATTCGATGTTTGATGATTCGTAAATAATATTCTGCATCTTTTGGGGCTACTTTCATGCTGTACAAGCCCCTGTATGCCATAGGTAAGAAATGGTCCAATAAAAGTTCTTGGCTAGAAATAAGCTTGTTGTTCCAATAAAATTGGGTAGCCATACCATATCTCGCAGCATGGAAGAAATTGTTCTTCACATCATTAAAATCTATTTTAGTGTGAATATTATCGAATTCTTTTGGCCTGCCTTTCATGACACCGACCCAGAACATCATATTCGCGATTTCATCGGATGTTGAGGGCCCTGAAGGAATATACCTGTTCTCAATGCGTATATGTGGTTTGTCATCCGTAGTTCCATAACATAACCTATTCCATTTATACACAGTACCGTTGTGTAATTTCAATGCATTTAATTTCGGAATCTTGCCATTTTCTAAATCAGTCATGCTATCCGTATCAAACTCCGTCGTAATGAGGCTTCTGAACCCTACTACTGTATCCTTAAAAAAGTCTGCCACAGAGCCTTCTGCCCAGTGATTTCCGAAACCTACTCTTGGCTCCCTTTCGTTCAAGACAAAAGTACTTGCACGTGTATCAACACTTTGGGCAAAAAGGGCTATCCGGGTTTCCTCCCAAAGTTCACGTCCCATTAACAAGGGTGAATTAGCACAAATTGATAGTATAGGTCCCGCAATTGCCTGTGCCCAATTGTAAGTGTCTGCAAAATTCTCATGATCTATTTGCAAATGCACCTGAAAACTTGTATTACATCCTTCGTATAGTATTGAATCATGCTTTAAGTTAAGTTCATCAACTCCTTTTATATGTAATTCAATATCGTTCTTTCTAACCTCCTTAATGGCTTCGTTCAAGATTATATACCGTTTTCTGGGCGTCATGTACGAAAGTTGTAAATGTTTCGTCCTGATTGTTGGCAAAATACCGGTCAACATGATTTTCGTGTCATGTTTTTTGGCAACATCATTTACCTGGTCCAAAAGATTGTTCAAATTCTTATGAAGCGTTGAAAAGCATTCTCCAGTTAATTTCAACGGTTCCAGATTTATTTCAAGGTTATAAAGAGCGAGTTCAGATGTAAAATATTCCTTATCAAGTTCTTTCAAAATTTTATCTGCATTGTTCGCGGGTTCCCATTCTTCATTTACCAAACAAAACTCCTGTTCCGCACCCACTCTGGTTATGTCTTTCTCAAACAAGTCATTTTGGAGCATGTATTCCAAGGCCTTAATGTCAGACATGAGCTGTTTTATATAAAAAGCCTTGTTCGGATTACCAATTAGTTTTTCAACGTTTAATTCTCCCATATTTATAATATTAAAATCAGTAGGATTAGAAAGAATGGATTTTATCTCGTACAATATAGAACCTTTTTGGCCTGTCAACAAATGACAAATGTCATAAAACCCATACAGTGAATTTTATTTACTTTTACCGGACTATGTCAGTGAAATTTCCCAAAAAAGAAAAACTCAAAAACAAGAAGCTTATAGAAGTGCTTTTTAAGGAGGGGAAATCACTTTCAAGTTTTCCTCTCAAGCTTATATACTTGAAGGTTGAATCGCCCATGGACGCAAAATTCAAAACAGGAGTGGCCGTTCCTAAAAAGAATTTTAAAAGTGCCGTTAAAAGAAACCGGATCAAGAGATTGGTGCGTGAAAGTTACCGTTTGAACAAACACCTGGTTTTTAACAATAGTGAGGGAAACTTTGCGTTTCTAATTTTATATCTTGGTAAGGAAATGCCAAACTACCTTGGAGTAGAAAAAGAAATGCAATTAATACTGAAAAAATTTTTAAAAAAGATTGATGATGCGAAAGTTGATTAATAAAAGGATCCTGGTCCCCGTACTGGCGGTTACCTTTTTAGTAGTTGGGAGTAGCTTTAAGAGTGATTTCTTCGAAATTGCCAAACAAATAGAGATATTCACCACCCTTTTCAAGGAGTTGAATATGAACTATGTAGATGAGACCAACCCTGCTGAGTTGATGGATACGGCCATAAAGAATATGCTAAATGAGCTTGATCCATACACCAAATTCCTGAACGAGCAGGATGTTGAGGCTTATAAAATAAATAATGCAGGGGAATACTCAGGTATAGGAGCTTTAGTACGTTCCTTTAAAGATAGATTATTGGTCATTGAGCCATATAAGGACTACCCAGCGGATAAAGCAGGATTAAAGGCAGGTGATGAGATTATTAAAATTGGGGATATTAATATTGCCGATTTTGATGACAATGCCAGCGAATTGCTTAAAGGGGCCAACAATTCTTCTATTGCAATTACCTATAAAAGACTGGGCAAGATCAATACAACTTCTATAAAACGTGAAGCTATAGAAGTCGATGCTGTACCCTATTATCATATGGTTAATGATAAAACAGGATATATTGTATTGGCAAAATTCAATGCAAAGGCTTCTTCCCAAACAAAATCGGCCCTGATTGACCTAAAAGGAAAAGGTGCGGAAAAAATTATCTTGGATCTACGTGGAAATCCTGGCGGACTATTATCCGAGGCCATAAACGTTACCAATCTATTTGTACCCAAGGGAGAATTGATTGTGACGACAAAGTCTAAAGTTAAAAAGTTCAATTCGGAATATAGAACAAAACACAAGGCGGTTGATACTGAAATACCTTTGGTTGTTTTAGTCAATGGCAGTAGTGCTTCGGCAAGTGAAATCGTATCGGGTAGTTTACAGGATTTGGACCGTGCTGTAATTATGGGTGCCCGTAGCTTTGGCAAAGGCTTGGTTCAAAGGCCAATGAAACTTACCTACGGAACTCAGCTAAAAGTAACTATAAGCCGATATTATACCTCCTCAGGAAGGTGCATACAATCGTTGGACTATTGGAATAGGGACGAAGAAGGTAATGCGGTCCGCAACACCCAATTCAACGAATTTAAAACAAGAAATGGCCGTAAGGTTCAAGACGGGGGCGGCGTGTTGCCTGATATTGTCATCGACGAATTGAATGCCAATTCCTTGACTAAGGCATTGGAGCAGAATAACATCATTTTTGATTACGCCACAGACTATCACTACCAAAACACTTTTGAAAATATAAGCGACATATCTTTTTCAAACAATGATTTTAATGCTTTCAAATCTTTTGTGGCCCAAAGTAATTTCTCTTATGAGACAAAATCCGAAAAGGCAATCAAAGAAGCCATGGATATTGAGGATAGCGATGTTTTTGGGACTTCTGTACAAGAGAACTTTAAATCCCTTCTTACAGAAATAGAGAAAAGTAAATTTATGGGGTTGGATAAACATCAAAAAGAAATCCAGAAAAAATTGGAAGACGAAATCGTTAAAAGATATTTTTATAGAGAGGGATTATTTGAATATTATTTGACTCACGATGAAGCCATCTTGGCTGGGGCTGAGCTTTTATCCAATGAGAACAAATACAGGTCAATTCTACAATAGGTCCTAATCCTATTTGTATATACAACTCCCGGGATTTGATTTTATAAAATGTTTCCTGAAATTAACTGCGCTGGGGTCCATACACCCTTTTAGGTTTCTTATTTTAATATCCCTAAAGTCTATAGGTTGGCCTTCACTCTGCAATGCAATAAATCCTGAGGTCAATAATTGCCCGTCCTTCTTTATTTTTGGATCATAGCGGTCAACAACACCTCCACCAATCTGTGGTTTGGTATATTGTAAAACTTCTTTTCCATTTACAATATGGGTAACCAATGAATCCCCTAAAACTATAAGTTCTGCCTTTACCCATTTAGTGCCAAAATAAGTTTCCGAAGTTGAATTTATGCAGTGTCTTGGGTCAATTTTACCTTCATAGACGACATCTGTCCCTGGTGAGCACATATTTCCCGTTGGTCTGGCTTTCCCTTTTTCCAAACCGGCTAAAAATTGCATTTCTACAGAGATGGGCCAGTTTTGTTCCCTTGGCATTGATTTGGGATCTTGACTATGAAACATTACGCCACTATTCTTTATAGTAAAACTTGGAGCTCCTAGGTGCAATTCACCCACAAACCTATATTCCATCGACAAGTGAAAGTAAGAATAAGGCTTGTTAAAATACAAATGTCCAAAACGGTCATTAAAATCCCCTTCATACTGATCATAGCGCACTTTTATGACTTCGTCCTCAACCCTAAAAGTATCCCCGTGATTATCACCAACTTCATAATGATGGATTTTTGTCGTCCAATTATCAATATCCCTTCCATTGAACATACTTTCCCAACCCTCATTCTTAGCAATTGTCTTTACACTTGCACATTGGAATATGACGGTAACAATGCATAAATATCCCAGCACTTTCAAATTAGACCACATATCCTACTTTTTTATTGATTCTCTTTCTAAGATACTACAAGTTTTATTCTATTGCCATACATTCGTTCTATTAGGGCTACATTTCATATTTTTGGTGAACTGTAATTAATCAATTATTCAACCAACTTTCATGAGAAAAACCGGCATTCTTATTGTATCATTCCTTTTTTTTATTTCCTGTAAAACAGCCCCTGAAAAACTTGGTGATTTCGAGGTACTGCCAATGCCACAGAAGTTTAAGATTACTGGTGTTAGCACGATTACAATTGATGGCTTAAAATCATATCACTCAAAGGGCGCTTTAGAACTTCCCGTTGAAAATGATTTATTGCTGGGTATTGAGTCTGTCGTTAATGCTTATGACGCGCAATTGGTTTTTGAGATTGATTCTACTTTAGATATAAAGAGTGAGGGCTATTCGATGAATATCGATAAGAGCCAAATAAAAATCTCTGGTAAAGACTCAATTGGTCTTTTTTACGGGTTCAAAACCCTAGAACAATTACTTATCGATGCCGAAGAACAGAAAGTAAACCTTCCACTTTGTACAATCGAAGATTATCCATTATTGTCCTATAGGGCAATTCAATTGGATGTAAAACATCATTTGGAAAAAATAGAATATTATTATGACCTCATCGACAAATTGGCGAGTTATAAGATCAATGCCATTATTGTTGAAATGGAGGATAAAATAAGGTATAAACGGCAGCCAAAAATAGCTTCTGCCGATGCTTTATCAATTGAGGAATGGGAGGGTCTAAGCAATTATGCCGCAAAACAGCATATCAGCATAAGCCCATTGATTCAGGGATTGGGCCATGCATCATTTATCCTAAAACATCCAGAATATGCTGATTTAAGGGACAACCCAAAAAGTGATTGGGCATTTGATCCCTTAAATCCTAAGACCTATGAAGTACAATTTGATCTGTACCTTGATGCTATAGAGGCCACTCCACATGGCAAGTATCTTCATGTTGGTGGGGATGAGGTACATACTACGGGTCGAAATAGTGGAAAATCTGCACTGGAATTACAATTGATATGGCTCAATAAAGTTTGTGATTTTGCCGAAAAACATGGTCGTACACCAATATTTTGGGACGATATGCCGCTTAAACAAGCTGAGGTTTATGATCCAATGTTCCGACCTGATATGGCCCAAAAAGAAGTGGACGATATCTGGGCCAAAAATGAACATAAACTGACTGCTTTCTTAGATAAGTTTCCTAAAAACTGTATTTATATGCGATGGAATTACAGCTCGCCTGAAGCTTATGGTAATACCAAGGCCATGGAATGGTTTAGAAGTAATGGTTTTCAAGTTATGGGTGCCACCGCCGGACAAACCCGTTGGGTTCTAATGCCTCAATCAGAAAGTAATATGGATAATATCAAGTCATTTGCGATTAACTCGATAAAAAGTAATCTTGTTGGGTTATTACTTACGCTTTGGGATGATGACTCACCACATTTTGAGCTTTATTATAGAGGTATAATTGCCTTTGCGGAATATACTTGGTCGGGCGAAAAGAGAGATAAGAGTAAAATCAAATCAGCTTACAGGCAAAGAGAATTTGCACATGCACTAAAAGATTCTGCCTATGCCTTTATCGATAATCTGGAGAAACCCGTTGCATTTTGGAAAAATGCTTTGCTTGAAGGAAACAAGAGAAATTATTTAAAAGGAATGGATGACCCCGTAAAAGATGGGGCTATTGATTTACCCAGTAGAAGCAAGAAAGGCGAATGGAGCAAAAAATACAAAGAACGTTTGGACCACGCGGCGCAATTTGCACATTCCTACGACAGCCTTTCGAACAAGATTTCATATTTCAAGGCGAACGCTGTTCGCAATTCCTATAATCTTGCTGTCTATGAACAAGTAAACGAATTAGCCGGTTTTGCCCCGAGGGCATTGTTGGCCTTAAAGACCTATGATCAAGCAGAAACCACCGCTGAAGAAATAGAGGCCGTTAAAATATTGGGAGCGTTAAAAAAAGAATTTTCTGTATTGCGTCAAGACTTCGAGGATGTTTATTCAAAATCGAGAATTCTGAACAAACCAAGTAATTATATTTTAGATCAAGATCACCATGTTCATATGGGCAACCAATCCCTGAATTTTGATTGGCAATTTATTGGAGAGCAGATTTTCTTGGACAAACTTGAAAAAGAATTGCCAAACCTCATCTATTTCGAAAATACTGATCCAGCTATAAGATAGTCCCTTATTGCACTTTAAGATGTAGGTTTATCTAATTAAGGTAATAAGTAATATGGCAAGACCACGAAATACAGCTAACGGGAAAAGGTATTTAGATACGATCTCGGCGAATTGTGACATGAAGACATGGCTTATTGTCCTCCTGAACAATTGCATAGATGCCTCAAGGTTTAGGTCGGATCTTTCAGGCGAGGGTGAAATAGAAGTAAAAACAAAATGATATATGAGAAAGTTAGTATTGATCTTCTTATTCCTTATTGCTTGCGCCCCTACGTTTAGTCAAGAAACTGATGTCTATACATGGTATAATCCTATTGAGTTTGTTCAAAAATTTGAAGGGCAAGGTTGGTCAAATAATGGTTTTAATCGGTTGCCCGAAAAAGCAAAAGCCCTTGTAAGGGAGGACGTTTGGAATCTCTCTCGACATAACGCAGGTATTAACATTCGCTTTACCTCAAATTCGGAAAAAATAACTGTACGATATCAAGTTGAAGGCGATCATGGGATGCCCCATATGCCACCAACAGGCGTTAGTGGAGTTGATCTATATGTAAAAAAGAACAATGATTGGCTCTGGTGTAGAGGAAGATACCAGTTTAAAGATACCATTCGATATGATTATAGAATTGATAATGCCTTGTCCAAAAATCAGGAGTATCAATTATATCTTCCCTTATATAATTCAGTAAAAAGCTTACAGCTTGGGGTGTTACAGAAAGATAATATTTCCTTTCAAGCCCAAAAGGCCAAAAAGCCGGTCGTTGTTTATGGTACTTCAATCGCCCAAGGTGCCTGTGCTTCAAGACCGGGAATGGCTTGGACTAATATTTTATCAAGAAGTATAACCGTTCCCATAATTAATCTAGGATTCTCGGGAAATGGCAGGTTAGAAGATGAAATGATTGAACTAATTTCTGAGATAGAGGCTTCATTATATGTTTTGGATTGTTTGCCAAATCTTTCCCCAAATAAAAAAAGGAACAAAAAGGAAATACAAAAACGAATTGTAAATTGTGTTAATAGCTTAAAGCAAAAACGTAAGGATATCCCAATACTATTGGTGCAACATGCAGGCTATTCCGATGGGTTGGTCGATCAGTCAAGAAGTGAAGTTTATGAAACCTTGAACACTTGGATGGGCGAAACTTATAAGCAACTTTTGTCAGAAGGCGTTAAAGGCCTACACATGCTATCGAAAGAAGAAATAGGTCTTAACAACGATGCTTTTGTAGATGGCACACACCCAACTGATATGGGTATGCAGGAATATGCTTTGGCCTATGAAAAAGTGATACTCAATATTATCAATAAATAAAACATTTTTAATCGCTATATATCTATTATGAAAAAAATACTTCTTGCTATCCTAGTTACCGCCCATATTGCGGCATTAGCACAAAAAGAAACAAAAGAGAAAATAAAACCTATTCCAAAACCACAGTCATTTGTGTCATCGCATCAAGGAACATTTAATGGTAAAACCATAAAATATAAAGCTACCGCCAAAGAATCCTATTTAAAGAATAGCAAAGGTGATTCTGTTGCTGCCATATGGTCAGTGGCATATACACAGGATGGTGTCGTCAATAGCACAAAAAGACCTGTAACCTTTGTATTTAATGGTGGTCCAGGCTCTGCATCGGTATGGCTGCATATGGGATTGTTTGGTCCTAAAATCGTTAAAGTAGATTCAGATGCCAAAAAAGATGATGGGGCCGCACCCTATGATTTAAGGACCAATGAACATGCCCTTTTGGATTTAACCGATTTGGTATTCGTTGATCCGGTGGGTACAGGGTATAGTAGGGTCGTTGGTAAGGGAAAAGAAAAGGATTATTGGGGTTTAAAGGAGGATGCTAAATCTGTTGCGCAATTCATGCGGCAATGGATTACCGAAAATAAACGTTGGTTTTCACCAAAATATATCGCTGGCGAAAGCTTTGGAACAACACGTGCAGCGGCGGTAGGAAAGGAACTGGAAGGCGGTGGTCAAAATATGGCCTTAAATGGGCTAATTCTAATTTCCCAGGCTTTGGATTATGATGGTTCTACCTCAATTCATAATAATATTACCTCTTATGTAACCTATTTACCCAGTATGGCTGCCACGGCTTGGTACCATAAAAAAGCGGGGCAAGGCAAAAATCTTGAAGCTTTTATCGCCGAGTGCCGAAAATTCACTTATGAGACCTACACTCCCGCATTGTACAAGGGGTCCTTATTGACCGAAAATGAAAAAAATGCCATAGCCGAAAAATTGGCCTATTTCATCGGGCTTGACAAGGATTATATCCTACGATCTAATCTTCGTATTTTAATGCATCGTTTTCAAAAACAACTATTGGCGGATAAAGGACTGTCAATTGGCCGTTTGGATGGGAGGTTCATGGGCGATGAAGCGGACAAGCTTTCTGAAAATCCACATTTGGGAGATGCCGCAAGTTACCAAATCAGCTCTGCTTATACCGCCGCATTAAACCATTATTATGCCTCGGTATTAAAGGTGAAAATGAGTAGGCCCTATTTAACCTCGAATAACAAAATTGGAAGCACATGGCGATGGAGAACTGTACCTGATGGTAGTTATTGGGAGCCAACACCCGTTAACGTATCAAGGGCTTTAGGAGAGACCATGCGACGCAACACCGATATGAAAGTACTTGTTGCAAGCGGATATTATGATTTGATCACTCCTTTTTTTGATGCTGAATATACCTTTTCAAGAAATGGAATTGTCAAAGAAAGAGTAGAAATGACGTATTATGAAGCAGGGCACATGATGTATACGCACGAACCTGATTTAATTAAATTATCTGGGGATATTAGACGGTTTTTTACAACACAATAATAATTAAGACAAAAGTGATGAAGCTATTGCGATTTTTAGTTGTTGTTTGTTTCTGCTATTCATGTGGAAATGAGTCGAAAACTAAAAAGTCGTTGACAGCGAATGAAATACAGGTTGCCCAAATACCAAAAACTTCCTTGATTGTCTTGGGAAACGTACAAGATGCCGGCTCACCGCATATTGCTTGTAAAAAAGACTGTTGTAAAGAACTATTCCTAAATCCAGATGCAAATCGAAATGTAGTCTCCTTGGGTTTAATTGATGCCGAAAACGATAAGACATACTTGTTTGAAGCAACACCAGACATCTCGGAACAACTTAAAAATTTAAAGAACCAAGCGCCTTTTAACGCTAATGAAATACCAAATGGCATTTTTATTACACATGCCCACATTGGTCATTATACCGGACTTATGTACCTAGGTAAGGAAGCCACAAACGCACAAAATGCATTGGTATACGCTATGCCCAAGCTGAAGGCCTATTTAGAAATCAATGGCCCTTGGGGCCAATTGGTATCCAATGCGAACATTAGCCTCCAAGAAATTCATAATAATGAGGAAATCAGTTTATCGCCAAAAATAAAAGTAGTTCCCATTAAGGTTCCACATCGCGATGAATATTCTGAGACTGTAGGCTTTAGAATTATAGGCCCAAACAAAAGTGTTTTGTTCATACCTGATATTGACAAATGGGATAGATGGGAAACCAGTATTTTAGAGGCTGTAACGAGCGTGGATTATGCTTTGATTGATGCAACCTTTTACGATGCTGCCGAAATTAACAACCGTGATATATCTGAAATTCCCCATCCATTTGTGATTGAAACCATGGAATTGTTCAAGAACCAAGCTGAAGCTATTCGAAATAAGATTCATTTTATTCATTTGAACCATACCAATCCCCTTCTGAATCCAGAAAGCGAACAATCAAAGATAACATTGGCCAAGGGCTTCAAAATTTCCAGAATCAATGATGTCATCGAGCTTTAAGGAACATCTTTCCCAAGTACTAGCTAGTTCCATTTCGAAAATCGAGCCTGTATCGGGAGGTGATATTTCAAAAGCTTACTGTGTACATACCTCGATGCAACGTTTTTTCCTCAAGGTAAACGAAAGCGGCTTTGCGTTAGAAATGTTCCTGACAGAAAAAAAAGGTCTTGAAAGCATTAATCTCACCAAAACAATAAAAGCGCCGGAAGTACTAGATTGCGGACAATATAAAAGTAGCTCCTATTTATTGATGGAGTTCATAGAGACCAAAAATCCAACTTCAAAAGAACTCGAAACCTTGGGCCATCAATTGGCCGATTTGCATGCTTTATCTGCTGGTGATTCATTCGGATGGAGTCAAGACAACTACATTGGCAGCTTACCACAATCAAACAAAAACCATAGTGATTGGACTCTATTTTATGTACATGAACGCCTGTTGCCCCAACTTAAAATGGCCAAGGAAAAGAGGTTGTTGATTTCCAGCGAAATACCATCAGAAGGCAACCTTTTAAATGGTTGTGAACGTTTTTTCCCAACAGTAAAACCGGCATTGATTCATGGGGATTTATGGAGTGGTAATTATATTATTAGCGCTCAGGGTGTGCCTTATCTTATTGATCCTGCGGTATATTTTGGCCATCATGAAGTTGACCTCGCCATGACACAACTCTTTGGTGGCTTTTCATCAAGCTTTTATAATGCGTATTCCGAGCATTTTCCAGTGGTAACCCTGCAAAACGAGAGAAAGGATATTTACCAATTGTATTATCTTTTGGTGCATCTTAATTTATTCGGAAGATCATACTATCCGTCTGTCATACAATTACTAAAAACATACTTCAATTAAAGCTACAACCTAGCATATAATTATCTAATTTTAATAACCAATCCCGCCATAGAAAATGCGATTCGCCAAACACCTTTTCCCAGTTTTAGTTCTCTGTTTTACACTTTTATTCCTTGTTAATTGCAAAAAATCAAATCACAAGGCAGCTTCCTATGTCACTTGGTCAGATTATCTTGGCGATTCAGGGCGCAGTCATTTTTCAACTTTATCCGAAATTACACCACAGAATGTTACGGATCTTAAAGTGGCTTGGAGCTATGAAGCGCCAGATTGGGGACAAATGCAAATGAATCCAATTATTGTTGACAGTGTGCTTTATGGAGTTACAGCCGCTTTGCGTGTATTTGCCTTGAACGCAGCAACTGGAGAGGAACTCTGGCGTTTTGGTGATTCATTACAGGTATGGCATTCAACGAGTCGTGGAGTTTCATATTGGCATAACGGCAATGACAAACGTATTTTATTTAGTAGGGGGTCCGATTTGTATGCTTTGGACGCTTCGACCGGTAAGCCTATCAGTAGTTTTGGAAATGTAGGCAAGATAGATATGCGTTCAGGTCTCCCGGAGAGTGATAAGGATAAGTTCGTAATCTCAAATACACCGGGTACAGTATATAAAGATTTGATTGTAATGCCTCTACGACTTTCAGAGGGTATTGATGCCGCTCAAGGGGATATCATGGCTTTCAACATTATCACGGGGTCCCTGGAATGGGTCTTTCATCCCATACCTTATCCTGGGGAAGGGGGATATGAAACTTGGGAAGATAAAAACGCTTACCAAAACGAATTGGTAGGTGCGGCCAACAATTGGGCAGGAATGGCAGTCGATGAGGATTTGGAAATCATATATATACCAACAGGATCCGCGGCTCCTGATTTCTTTGGCGGAATGCGAAAAGGAAGTAATTTATATTCCGATTGCCTGTTGGCCTTGAATGCAAATACTGGCGAACGAATCTGGCATTTTCAGTTTACCCATCATGATATGTGGGATAGAGATCCCCCGGCCCCACCTAATCTGTTGATGGTGGAACGAAATGGAAAAAAGATTCCAGCTGTGGCACAGGTGACCAAACAAGGCTATGTCTATGTTTTTGACAGAAGATCTGGGGAGCCACTTTTCGATATTGAAGAAAGACCTGTGCCCAGATCACGATTAAAAGGTGAAGAAGCGTGGCCCACACAACCTTTTCCCGTTGCACCCAAACCTTTTGCTCGACAGTCCATTGATATTACAGAGGATGATGTAAGTCCGTATGCAGAAAATAAAGAAGAGCTAATAGGAGTACTTAAAATGGTCGATAAACGAATATACGCACCGCCTAGCGTTGATCCTGTCTTACTTTTTCCAGGGTACGATGGAGCGGCTGAATGGGGAGGTACGGCAGCGGACCCGGAAGACGGTATCATATATGTAAATTCAAACGAAATGCCCTGGATCATGCAAATGGAAGAAGTTGATGAAAAAAGTAATGCAGCCTCATTAGGGGAACAGGTTTATAGTGATAATTGTGTAATCTGCCATAAAGCAGATAGATCTGGAATTGAATTAAGTGGATTTCCGTCGCTAATTGGTTTAAAAGCTTCTAAAAGCAAGGAAGAGGTTGCTTTACAAATCAGCCAAGGGAAAGGAATGATGACAGGTTTTCCAGAAATCTCAGGAAATGAAATGGATGCCCTATTGAATTTCCTGTTTGATGAAAACGATAAACAGGAGGTCGTTACTGAAAAGTCAACCCCTTATCCTTTACCCTATAAGCACAAGGGGTACAACAAATTTTTCGACAGTAATGGCAATCCTGGGATTACACCGCCATGGGGGACCCTACATGCCATTGATTTAAATACCGGTGAGTATATTTGGTCTATCCCGTTCGGTGAAACGCTTTCCTTAAAAGAAAAAGGAATAACAGGAACGGGGTGCGAAAATTATGGAGGTCCGGTGGTAACCGAAAACGGATTGCTTTTTATAGGAGCAACCAAAGATGGCTATTTTAGGGTATTTGATAAACACAATGGTAAATTGTTGTGGGAATACAAATTGCCTGCAGCCGCATTCGCAACGCCTGCCATGTACCAGGTTAATGGCAAACAATATATTGCCATTGCCTGTGGTGGCGAAAAATTGGGTACCGAAAAAGGAAATCAAATAATCGCTTTCGCTTTGGAATAGTTAGTTATTGTTCGCATTTCAATTCCTTAAACCCACCCCCATCACGAACAAGCATTTGGTATTCCTTTATTTTTTCTTCCAAGTCATAATTTTCAAATTGGTAGTCTGGGGTATACAAGACCTCATCCCAATAGTTGGTTTGAGGTTGAGTGGCCCTTAAATCATTGGTTTCAATCATCCATTTTTTAAGTTTCTCTCTTAGGTTTTTTAATGCTTTTTCGTATTCTGTGTTTTCAATTTCGTTTTTTAGATTATATGGGTCATTGGCTAGTACATATAACTCTTCTGCAGGTCTTTTGCTAAACGCTAGTTCAAAATAGTCCTTGTCGGTAGGTTTGCCCTCCATGGCCATAATCAAGAACTTGGAAATAGAATTGTCGATATCGCCGTACTGCCCTACAGATTGATGTACTTGAGGATCACCGGCAGGCCAACGGCCCGGTTCAAAATTCCTGATATAAAGAAAATCCTTGGTGCGGATTGCTCGTGACGGATAACTCAAATTACCTTTCCGCACATTCGCATGGCGTTCGCGCTCTAAAAAAACCATATTTCTATCCACTTTTGGGAGATTTTCATTAAATAATTCCAATAAACTACTCCCACTAAATTCTTCGGGGATTTCCAAACTAGCGGCTTCTAAAAAAGTGGGGGCAAAATCGACAAAATTCATAAATGCTTTTATTCGCTTACCTCCTTCGATGTGACCTTTCCAATACATGGTCAAGGGCATTCTCGTACCATAATCATAAAGTGTTGCCTTGGCACGTGGAAAAGGCATGCCATTATCGCTGGTCATAACAATGAGTGTGTTTTCCAACAGCCCTTTTTTTCTTAACAGTTCAATAATATTGCCAGATTCGCGATCAAAGCGCTCTACTTCAAAATAATAGTCCATTATGTCGTTTCGTACGCAGAGATTGTCTGGAAGAAACCCAGGGACTGATACATTGCCCGTATCCATACCACTTTTTGCACCGGTATTGATCTCATAGACACGATGTGGGTCTTGACTCCCGAACCAATAAGCAAAGGATTGGCCTTCCTTTTTATCCTGTAAAAAAGTTTTAAAATCCGGGTAATCCTTTCCCGCGGGATTGTGCTCGTATCCCCCATTTTCAAAATTACCCGGACCCCAACCTTTTCTACTCTTTCCAGTATGATAACCAGCATCCTGTAGTAGGGAAATCCAATTCGGGAATTTACTGGGAATAACCGACCAAAGATTTCCCGCACTTTCCAACTGATGCGGATAACGTCCCAAAAGAATGCTTGCTCTTGATGGAGAACAGGAAGGCGCCGCACAGTATGCATTTTCGAAACGTACACCCTTGTCAGACAATGCATCAAAAGTTGGGGTCCTAACGGTTTGATCCCCATAGACTCCGGCATGCGGGTACGACCAATCATCAGCAATTAGAAAAACGATATTGGGCCTTTTGGACGATTTACTGTCTTGTATCGGCGTTCTAACAGTACTTCCTGATAATAACCCTGTCAAGGTAGCTACAAGGACTAATTTTACGAACTTGTTAACTGAAGTGGTTGGTCTTTTCATTCGCTTTTCATACTTTCCATTAAATATACAAGAGAATATGGATAAAATAAAAGTATTAATCGTTGGCTGTGGCAATATGGGAGCATCCCATGCACGTGCCTATCACCAATTAGATGGTTTTGAAATCGTAGGACTCATTAGTCGAAAACCCGAGAGTAGGGAAAAATTGTCTAAGGAATTGGGCGGATATCCAACTTTTAGCAATTATGAATCCGCCTTGCAGACGACAAAGCCAGATGCAGTTTCCATCAACACCTATCCGGATACCCATGCCGATTACATAAGGGCGGCATTGCATGCCAATGCCCATGTTTTCGTTGAAAAACCCTTGGCATTAACCGTTACAGCCGCTGAGGAATTGGTGGAATTGGCAAAGAGAAAAAACAAAAAAATGGTCGTAGGCTATATTCTCAGGGTGCACCCTGCTTGGACCAAATTTGTCGAAATTGCTCGCAAACTTGGTAAACCTCTGGTCATGCGTATGAACCTGAATCAACAAAGTTCCGGCGACAAGTGGTATACCCATAAACAATTGATGCGTTCTATGTCTCCTATTGTGGACTGCGGAGTACATTATGTTGATATTATGTGTTTGATGACAAAATCAGTTCCCATTAGTGTAAGTGCCATTGGTGCAAACCTTTCCGATGAAATTTCGGAATCCATGTATAATTATGGCCAGTTACAAGTACGTTTTAAAGACGGGTCTGTGGGCTGGTACGAAGCAGGTTGGGGGCCCATGATAAGTGAAACTGCAGTATTTATCAAGGATGTTATTGGGCCCAAAGGTTCAGTTTCAATTTCCGATGAAATCAAAGGTGAATCACAGGATATTGAGGGCCATACTAAAACAGGTGGCCTCAAGCTACATCATGCTGCGTTGGATGATAAAGGCAGTTTTATTAAAAAGGATGATTTTGTAAGCACGGCAGATGAGCCTGATCACGACGCACTCTGCCGATTGGAACAGGAATTTTTTCTAAATGCCATTTCAAAAAATCTTGATTTAAGCAACCATCTTACGGATGCCGTGAATAGCCTTCGTATTGTTTTGGCTGCCGATGAATCCTTCAGAACGGGTAAAACTGTTGAATTATAGATTAATCCTTGAAAACGGGAGTTTTTGCCAGATTGATCAATCCATTAGTTTCTTCTTTCAAAAATGCGCTTGGTACGCAGATAGCGGTTCAGGTTATATTCGTCGTAGTTTTTGGAAGTCTTGTCCATACTACTTATGCGCACCCTGCCAGAGGCATGGATAAATTCATCGTCACCAATCCACATACCAACATGTACAACTTTCTCGGCAGTAGAGTCAGTAGCCTTCTTGCCAAAGAACAATAGGTCTCCCTTGACCAGATTATCAAAATTCTTAGTTGAGTCTATAGCCATGCCGGTGTGTACTTGTTGGGAGGCATCCCGGGGAATGACCATTCCGTTTAAAAAATAGATGGTCTTTGTAAAGCCACTACAATCAACTCCCTTGGTCGATGTCCCGCCCCAGAGATAGGGCACGCCAATCATAGTCTTTCCCGTAGCAACCAAGGTTTCAACGGTAGGGTTTAGGATTTTTAGCCATGTATCATAAGATTCCGCCTCGTTTTTTCGAACATAGGCATTGCGACCATCCGGAAATCGTACCATATAGTATTGGTCAGTATACCGTAAGAGGGTCAATAGGTTCCCGGCGGTTAAATCGGAAACAATAGTCGCGTTTTCATCAGGATCTGAATAGGCATGGCCGTAGGTATGGGTGTAGATCATTTTTTTATCATTCTCCCAATTCTCTGCCTTCTGTTCATCGACCAATTCTATGCCTCCGGCGTCTACCCATGCCAAATACTTGTCCGGGGTTTGTACATAAAACCAATCACCCTCCTGTTTGTAAACCTTTACAATGGTTCCTAAAGTGGCTTGGGTTGCCAATTCTGCAGAGTGACTGGGATTGCTTCGCAAATTAGACACCGAATTATTGATAATGGCCCTGGTTTTTTTTCCAAGATAATCTGCCGGTAACAGCTGTATGCTATCTATAAAGGCAATGCTATCAGCTGCTAAACGCGTCTTCAAAGCTTTTAGGGCCTCTGGAAGGTTAGTTTCACCCTTTAAAACATACTTATCGGTATTTTTAATGGCATTAACATCGAATAGGGCCACGCGCTTATCGGGTGCATATTCGGCTTTAATCTCAGTAAGTATAAGCTGCATGGGGCCTTTAGGCTTGTTCGAACCATCTTTGCAACCAAATAGTAGAAAGAAAATTGATGCGATTGCAAAAGTGTGACGTATTGCTTTCATTTTAATCCTTTGTTTTTGTAAAAATACGGATATTCCGTTATCAACTTTGATTGTGCCTATAATATACCGCAAGGTCCCTAAATTAAAATTCGTCCTTTTTGATTATTTTCGCCTTGCATGAAGAAACTACGGGTAATTGAGCTTTTTGCAGGGGTTGGAGGGTTTCGTCTAGGTCTCGAAAACACCGGCAATTATGAGATTGTGTGGTCCAATCAATGGGAGCCATCAACCAAGACGCAACATGCGTCTATGGTCTACGAGGCCCGTTTTGGCCCTGAAAACCATAGCAATAGTGATATTTCTGAAGTGCCAACCTCTGAAATACCGGATGCAGATGTATTGGTTGGTGGTTTTCCTTGCCAAGACTATTCTGTCGCCACTACCTTGCAAAACTCTAAAGGATTGATAGGGAAAAAAGGGGTTTTATGGTGGTCTATACATCGAATCCTATCGGAAAAAGCAAATCCCCCTAAATATTTATTCCTTGAAAACGTTGATCGCCTCTTAAAATCGCCATCTTCCCAACGGGGGCGGGATTTTGCGATAATGCTCAAAAGTCTGGTCGATTTGGGCTATGCGGTAGAATGGCGGGTCATCAATGCAGCGGATTATGGGATGCCACAACGCCGTAGACGTGTGTTTTTCTTAGGATATCATAAAACTACGCCTCTATATCAATCCTTGAATAAATCGAATAAAAAAGAGTGGGTCCGGCATTCAGGTGTGCTCTCCAAGGCCTTTCCGGTCAATACACTGCTTGAACAATACAATGAATTTAGAATTGATGGTGACTTGGTTGAAATATCCGAACAATTCAACCTAGGGGAAGAACTATCCCCTTTTGCAAATAGTGGTGTGTTCATCAATGGAGAAGTGCATACAGCCAAAACAATTGCAAATTATAGCGGGTCAAGAACCGTGCTTGTCGATGTGCTGCAAAATGGGGAGGTAACTCCTGAGTTTTTCATTCCAATTGAGGATTATCCGAAATGGGAGTATTTAAAAGGGGCCAAAAAAGAGGTGCGTACCGCTAAAAACGGTTTTAAATATAACTATAGTGAAGGTGGAATGATTTTCCCAGATGCCTTGGATAATGCTTCGCGCACCATAATTACTGGGGAGGGCGGTAAAAGTCCGTCTAGATTCAAACATGTGGTACAAACAACTAAAGGACTGCGCCGATTAACCCCAGTTGAACTGGAACGATTAAACATGTTCCCAGATAATCACACACAATTAGAGGGTATATCAGACGCTAAACGGGCCTTTTTTATGGGAAATGCTTTGGTAGTAGGTGTGGTAGCGCAAATCGCAAAAGTGCTTTACAGTAAAATCAATTGCTAGGGTTTCGTCCTAAAAGAAGTAATAAAGTTGACTTTCAAGAAGAACGACAACTTTGGGTAGAATCGCATACTATTTACTAAAAAGTATCTGAAAACCTAATATTTGAATGCCTCAATACACTGAAATGGCAACTCCAAGGCATAGACCTTGAATGTACTAAATGCACCTCCT
The DNA here is from genome assembly GCA_024228355.1 of Maribacter sp. Classification (GTDB taxonomy): domain Bacteria; phylum Bacteroidota; class Bacteroidia; order Flavobacteriales; family Flavobacteriaceae; genus Maribacter_A. The sequence goes on from JAAETN010000207.1 coordinate 33,052, forward strand.
AAAATGAGTAAGGAATTTTTGAAAAAGTGCTTAATTTGACCCTGAAACACGATTATTTGATTGAAAACGGGATGGCCTAGCGTTTTTTATAATACTTTTCACCGACCACTTGGTTTGTACGCCATAAAATAGTCGCTTCATATTTCAAAATACGTGCATTTCATCGATGAAGAAATACATGTTCGATGGTGTAGCAGTTTATAAAAGCTATTTTATTGGTTTGAAAAACCGACTAAGGAGTCTGTTTTGACAAATAATGTATAATCACAGGACCTAAAAGAATATTGTAACTTATCAGATAATGTAGAAACATTTGAATTGCTCTAATTCCTATAAACATGAATTAAAAATCTTAGATTCTCAATAAGCGAACCCATTATTTTTAATTGTGCCTTTCAACCAAAAAACCAATGTACAGCATCCGTTACATTATCATATTGCTTTCTGTCTTCTCCGGTGCATCTGCACAATCGAGACTTGACTCCCTCTACACTATTTGGGAAGAACAAAATTCTCCTGATTCTATCAGAGCCATAGCGCTTCTCGATTACATCTATGAGGGTCCATTTGCCACACGTCCGGATAGTGCCATCAATCTGGCCAAACGATTATATGAATTCACAAAAAAAACGGATTACAAAATAGGGACCGTCGATGCCTTGAATTTGTCTGGATATACCTTTTTTAGGATGGGGGACTATCCTAAAGCTTTGGCATCCTACCAAGAAGGTTTAACACTTTCCGAAAAAATTGAGTATAAGAAGGGCATTGCGGATATATCGCTTAGGACAGGATTTGTCTATCACGACAATGAGGATATTCTTAGCGCCTTAAAGCATTATGAAAGAAGCCTGAAGATTTACGAAGAGTTGGATGATCTTGACGGAAAAGGTATGGTTTATAATGAGCTCGGCAGCATTTATAGGGCAAAGGGGGATTTTGACAAGGCGCTGGACTATTATTCAAAAAGTATTGCGATTAATAAGGAGTATGATGACGAAATGGGCAATTCGGCCATGTACATCAATATTGGTAACCTCTACCTTGCCCAAGAAGATTATATAAAATCTCTTGACTATTTTCAGAAAGGTTTGATAATCGAAGAAAAGAAGAAGGATAAGCTGGGTATAGCTTCGGCGCTTGCCGGCATTGGTAGCGTATATATGGAGCAAGGGAATAGCTCCGAGGCATTGGATTTTCTGCAAAGAAGCCTAAATATAAGTGAAGGCGTCAATGATACCCAGGGCAGTTCTAACACTATGTTGGTCATAAGCGATATTTTTCTTGACAAGGCCAACTACTCCAAGGCCATTAACTATTGTAAAAAAAGTTTGGCCCTAGCAAAGAGAGTTGGCGACCTGGGGGGGCAAGAAGACTCTTGCGCATGCCTCTACGAGGCTTATCGAGCTTTGGGCAATGCGAACAAGGCATTGGTCTACCATGAACAAATGCTTGCCCTTGCAGATAGTGTACAATACGAGGAAACGGCCATAAAATTACAGCAGATGGAATTCTCCAAACAAGTAATGGCAGATAGCTTAATGCAAGTAGAGAAAGATATGGAAGTACAAATGAAACACCGGGCTGAGGTGCTTCGAAAAGACAAGAACCGAAATCTGGCCATTGGAGCAGGTCTTTTCTTCCTATTACTCGCTATCGGTTTTTTCAGCAGATGGCGCTACGTAAAAAAATCACGGGCCATCATCAAAAAGGAGAAAGACCGCTCAGAGCATTTATTGTTGAACATCCTACCAGCTGAAATAGCAGAGGAACTCAAAGAGAAAGGCGAGGCTGCAGCACGCGATTTTGATCTGGTTTCTATTTTATTCACTGATTTTAAAGGGTTTACTGAAAAATCGGCTACATTATCCGCAGCAGAATTGATAGGGGAAATAAATCATTGTTTCAAGGCCTTTGACCTAATATGTGAAAAGTATGGGGTCGAAAAAATAAAGACCATCGGAGATGCCTATATGGCCGCTGGTGGACTTCCCGTTCCTTCTGGCGACTCTGTTCAAAACACTATCCTGGCCGCTTTGGAAATGCAGTCGTATATGAACGATAGAATCGCCGAAAAAGAGGCTGATGATGGTTTTACCTTTGAAATGCGGTTGGGTATCCATACCGGTCCGGTAGTGGCGGGAATCGTTGGTGTCAAGAAATTCCAATACGATATCTGGGGCGATACCGTAAATACGGCCTCGAGAATGGAAAGTAATGGATTTGTGGGCAAAGTCAATATCTCCCAGGATACTTATGAACTAATAAAGGAAGATCCGAAATTTACCTTTGAGCATAGGGGCAAGATTCAGGTCAAAGGAAAGGGTGCGATAGATATGTGGTTCGTAGAAAAGGCCTAATCCGCGACATTCTTTCGTCATGTATGTAAATTGTATAAATAATTACCTTCATGGAGGCAAAAGTCAATAATATGATCAAATCCTATCTTTATAGAAGTTTAAACATAAATGTGTGACAGATTATGGAAAAACATAAAACAATTTTCATCACTGGAATTACAGGTAACCAAGGCGGTGCCGTTGCCAAGTATTTATTGAATGACGACCATACGGTTATAGGCCTGACCCGCAATGCAAACTCCGAAAAAGCAAAACAATGGAAAGCCAAAGGCGTGACCCTTGTTGAAGGGGATCTCAGTGCGCCAGAAACTTTCCAAGACCAGCTTGACAAGGCTGATGCTATTTTTTTAGTGCAGGTGCTGCAAAAAAAAGAAAACGAGATCAATCAAGGGAAACGGTTCATCAATGCGATCAAGCCTCAAAACAAGCCGCATTTGGTGTATTCATCGGTTCTGGGGGCAGATCGGAATACAGGAGTTCCGCATTTTGAAAGCAAATTTGAATTGGAAAAATACATACATTCCAAAAACCTTCGACATACCATCCTGAGGCCTGCATCATTTTATGAAAATAATTTATACCCACAGGTCGCCAATGGTATTAAAAAAGGAAAATACGTTTCGCCCTTGAATAAAGACTGTAAACAGCAAATGATCGGTACCGATGATATAGGCAAGATCGCAGCCCAGGTAATTTCGGACGACGCTAAGTATCAGGACAAAACACTTTCCATCGCCACGGATGAATGGAAGATAGGCGATGTTCCAAAAGCTTTTTCAGAAGCCCTTAATATCCCAGTAAAATTTAAAAAACTACCTGGCTTTATTACGCGTTTGGCGATGGGGAAAGACCTATCTAAAATGTTCAAGTATATGAATAAAAACGATTTTAAAGCGGTGGAAAACCTTCAAAACATAAAGGATGAATTCAGCATTACCGGAGATTTTAAAAGTTGGGCCAAAGAAAATTTTAAAGCCGATTAAGCATAATGATTAAATTCTTCAGACTTATTCAGCGGGGTGCTGTTCTTTATATAATATCGTTGATGTAATTCAAATGGACAAACAACAGATCATAGCATGGTTGCTTAAAGGAGATGTTTCAATTCAGTATCAGGTTTATCGGGATTTGTTGGGAAATGACCGAAAGGATCTACAAGACAGAATTGCCACTGAAGGGTGGGGAAAACAATTTCTATCCAAACGAAGGCCTGATGGGCATTGGGGGCAAAGGTTTTATCAACCCAAATGGACATCATCCCATTACACCTTATTGGACCTTCGCAATCTAAACCTGGCTCCCTGGAATGAGGAAATGAAAGAAACCATTGAGATAATATTGAACACCTCCAAGGCAGTAGATGGGGGTATTCGATTGGGCCCCTCGACATCGGTTCATAGCGATGTTTGTGTAAATGGAATGTTTTTGAATTATGCGGCTTACTTTCAAACCGATGAACAACATTTGCACTCGGTTGTGGACAGTATTCTACACGAAGTGATGCCCGATGGCGGTTTCAATTGTAGAACAACAAGAAGTGGAGCGGTTCATAGTTCATTGCATTCAACCTTATCCTGTCTTGAGGGATTAATGGAGTTTATTAAAGGAGGGTATACCTACCGGATTGAAGATCTAAAAATTGCAAAGGAGTGTGCGGAAGAGTTTGTACTCTTGCACCAATTGTTTCTATCAGATCGAACAGGGGAAATTATAAAAAATGATTTTCTTAGATTATCTTATCCTGGGAGGTGGAAATATGACATTTTAAGGGCCTTGGATTATTTTCAATACTCAAAAAAGGTATGGGACTATAGAATGAAACCGGCGGTTGATGTCTTGTTAAAAAAACGAAACAGGGACTTAACTTGGAACGTACAAGCAAAGTATGCTGGTAAAGTACACTTTGATATGGAAATCGCCGGAAAACCAAGTAGGTGGAACACTCTTAGGGCCTTACGGGTATTGAAGCACTTTAAAATTGACCAGCCCCCGGCCTTGAATACTTTATCCAATGAGTTAAAGACCTGATAGTGCACTCTCTATTTGACAGTTAAATCAATAAACATAAATCACTGTTAATCAACGCTTAAAATTTGTATCTATCAGTTTTTTCGATTATCTTTTACCATGATTAAAACAGAAAAATTGGAGAACAAGGAATTCCTGGAAAAATCGATACACCATTTGGAAGCTACTGGCTTTGAAAGTATAAAAGCAGATATTGAAGGTTATGAAACCCCAAAATCCTATGCGAAAATAGGGAGTGATATAAAAATCACCCCTGATATTGTGGCGCTTAAGAATGGGATGAAATATTTTTTTGAAATTAGCCTTAAATCTGAAAAGCCTCTCTTGTTAAAATCAAAATGGTTGTTTTTGGATGCGCTGAGCCGTTTAAAATCGAATAGGTTCCGGATAATAACCACAAAAGGGCATTATAAATTCACTGAAAATATGTTGGAAGATATTAATCTTACCAATAAATCGCCTATCCGGATTTAGCAATAGACTTCCTTTACTTTTTAAGCATGCCTATATGGGGAATACCATCTTCCAAATATTCCTCACCTACTTCAATAAACCCTAGGGAATGGTAGAATTTCCTTAAATAAGTCTGAGCGGAAAGATGTATTGTTGTTGTGTTCAAATGTTCCCGAACGGCTTTAATAGAGGCAATCATTATTTCGTGGCCAAAACCGTACTTACGCTCTGCTATTTTTACAACTACCCTTCCAATGTTAGCCTCTTTAAAATAATCGCCGGGTTTTAGTATTCTTGTGTAGGCAACTATGCTATTATTCTTTAATCCCAATACATGGAGCGCTTTTTGGTCTTTGGCATCTAAATCCTGATATGCACACTCTTGCTCCACAACGAATACTTCAGAACGCAATTGTAGTATGCCATACAGTTCATTTACTGAAAGTTCATCGAATTTCTTTACACTAATATCCATCATTAGTCTTGAACAATAATTTGTTTAGCATCACATTTACCAAATTCCGGTTGAATATTAACATGGTTAATACCAAATTTATGATACATCTCTTCTTCAATCTGATTCAATACAATATCAAATTCAGATATTTTTATATCCTTAAGAAAGTCAATATGTGCTTCAAGATGAACCTCATCTTCGTTCAACTGCCAAATATGAATATGGTGCACATTTTTTATAGGATCTATTTTACCAATGGTTTCCACAATATTTTGAACATGAATGGAGCTGGGTGTAAACAACATTAAAACCCTGGTTGACTCTTTTAAAAGATCATAGCCCATATAAATCAAGTACAGGGCAATGGCCAATGTCAAGGCTGAATCTACCCAATACATTTGAAAAAACTTCATCAGAAGACCACCAATCAATACCGCAACAGATGCCATCATATCTGTAAATAAGTGTAGATATGCTGATTTCATGTTCATGTTTTTTTCAGCGTCCTTTTTAAGTAATAAAACACTGAATCCGTTTGCTAGGATACCCAATAATGATAACCAAATAACCAAATTAGATTCTATTTCCTTTGGAGTCATAAAACGCTCAAAGGCCTCAATAATCAAGAATATTGCGACAATAATCAAGGTTGCGGCATTTACGAAGGCAGCTATAATCTCCGCTCTTTTATAACCGAATGTTTTGTTGATAGAAGCCTTCTTTTTAGAAAGCACTGTTGCTATGTAACTAATAATAAGTGATAGAACATCACTAAAATTATGAAGGGCATCGGATAATAATGATAAACTACCCGATATCAATCCTCCAATTACCTGTGAGACAGTAATAAGGATATTAAGAAGAATTGAAATTATAAGGTTTTTACCTTTTAGGTCGGTATGGGAATGGTTGTGGTTGTGTGCCATATCTTAATAAATGCAATAGATAAAAAAAATTCAGCCACTTCAAGTAAAAATACATTTATGAACAAGCTATTTTTTCAATACGGCGCTCATGCCTACCACCCTCAAATTCAGTTATTAGAAAAACCTTTACCATTTCCAATGCTTGAGGCAGTGAAATGAATCGCGCCGGTAAACTTAAAATATTAGCATCATTATGTTCGCGCGCCAATTGTACAAGTTCTTTATTCCAACAAAGTGCAGCTCTTATCTTTTGATGTTTATTCGCAGTCATAGAAGCTCCATTACCACTACCACAGATGATGATTCCGTAATTAACGTTCCGTTCTTCAACATCTTTGGCAACTGGATGAATAAAATCAGGATAATCAACACTATCGGTACCATCGGTACCATAGTTGCTTACCTCAATATTCATTGACTTCAAAAGACCTATTATAGCCAACTTGTATTCAGTTCCAGCGTGATCATTTCCTATTGCTATTTTCATTTTATAAGAATGGGTTTATTACAAATGTACAAATACATTGTTATTCACAACAATTGCGAAGTAAAGTCGTTATTTGTTTTGAATGTTATCAAATACATTGTTATCAACTTACAAATATTACTTGTTAACTTGTTTATAAATAAGTAAAAAAAGTAGTATTAAAATTTTGTTTTTAATCTTCTAATTTGTCTTACAAAACAATTAGGTAAGAAAAGAATTTACTTCTAAAATAATAACAGAAAGATATTAAGTTAATTCTTTTCATAGTTAACAATAAAGCTAACTTAACTTATCAATAAATTTGTGTTGAAATAGGTTATTAATATTAGTTAATAACAATTATAAAAGTCTGATTAATAAGACAGATAACATCTAATAAGATGTCAATAAACTACTAAAGTGATTCAAAAGTATTTTCTGTACATTTTTTTATCCCTACTATCAACATACTATCATAAACAACATTTTGTTTTTTAATTGATTAAAGAAAAATATAATATATGTTATATATGTTGATAACCTATATAACACGTAAATAAAACTTAAAGGAAAATATATAGAATGAAGCTAATGGATTATAATTTGTAATTTTCCGCCCAAATGAATTTTTAATGTCGAAAAAGAAGAAGAAAGCTAGAAACCATAGAAAAAACGAGATCACAAAAGGAATATTCACAGTACTTGAAAAAGAACCTAAAAAAAGCTTTACTTATAAACAAATTGCCGCAAGAATAGGGGTTGTAGACGCAAACGAGCGTAACCAATTGATAAAAAGACTTACCCAACTTAAGGAAACCAAAAGAATCTTAGAGGAAAACAGAGGTCATTTTAAAGCTGTTGCATCAACAAAAACCTACCACACAGGAACAGTTGATATTACTAGTAGGGGAAATGCCTATATCGTTATCGAAGGAATGGAGGAAGATGTGTTCGTTCCTTTCAATAAATTAAAGAAAGCTTTTCATAAGGATACCGTTGAGGTGTATATTTTTCCAAGAAGAAGCGGTAAGAAATTAGAGGGAGAAATAACTAAGGTTATTGAAAGAAACAAGACCACTTTCGTGGGTGTTGTTGATATGCAAAAAACCTTTGCTTTTGTAAGACCATCTGATTTTAGAATGTATACTGATATTTTTATTCCAAGGGATAATTTAGGTGCTGCTAAAAATGGTGATAAGGTGGTTGTTGAAATTACGGAATGGCCAGATAATACAAGTTCACCATTTGGTAATATTACCTCTATTTTAGGTAAACCAGGGGAACATCATACTGAAATTCATTCCATTTTAGCCGAATATGGGCTACCTTATGAATTTCCATTTGAAGTGGAACAATATGCAAATACTTTGGACACTTCTATAAAAGCTGGGGAAATTGTCAAAAGAAGGGATATGAGAGAGGTGCTTACCTTTACTATTGATCCCAAGGATGCCAAGGATTTTGACGATGCACTTTCATTTGAAATCCTTGAAAATGGCAATTATGAGATTGGAATTCATATCGCCGATGTTTCGCATTATGTGAAACCAGATACTATTTTGGATGATGAGGCTTATAATAGGGCAACTTCAGTTTATCTTGTTGATCGAGTTGTACCAATGTTACCTGAGGTACTATCAAACAATGCGTGTTCTTTGCGACCCAATGAAGAGAAATACACTTTTTCAGCCATTTTTGAATTGGATGAAAATGCCATAGTTAGGAATCAATGGTTCGGTAGAACAGTTATCAATTCCAATGAACGTTTTGCTTACGAGGAAGCCCAATATATTATTGAAAATGGCAATGGTAGTATTCCAGAAGAAATATCAATTAGAAGTGGGTCATATTCCGTTTCCAATGATGTTGTAAAATCCACATTAACTTTAGATAAGTTGGCTAAAATAATGCGTTCCAAAAGAATGGAACAGGGTGCTATTTCATTTGATAAGGTTGAAGTAAGGTTCAATTTAAATGAAGACAATGAGCCTCAAAGTGTTTATTTTAAAGAAGCTAAGGACGCCAACAAGTTAATCGAGGAATTCATGTTATTGGCGAACAGAAAAGTGGCTGAATTCATTGGTAAACAAAAACCAAAGAAAACATTTGTATATCGTATTCATGATGACCCCAATGAAGAGAAATTAATAGCTTTAAACGGAATAATATCAAGGTTCGGGCACAAACTAAACTTCAGGGATAAAAAATCCATCAGCGCCTCTTTAAACCAGCTTCTAGATGATGTAAAGGGCCAGAAAGAACAGAATTTAGTAGATACCTTGGCTATTCGAAGTATGAGCAAGGCTATTTATACCACTGATAATATTGGGCATTATGGTCTGGCTTTTGATTATTACTCCCATTTTACGTCTCCTATACGCCGTTATCCCGATGTTATGGTGCATAGATTACTTCAACACTATTTAGAGGATGGTAAATCGCCTAAAGAAGAAATATATGAGGACAAATGCAGACATTCCTCTGATATGGAAAATTTAGCGGCCAATGCCGAACGGGATTCCATAAAGTACATGCAAATAAAATTTATGCAAGATCATCAAGACAAGGAATTCGTCGGGGTCATTTCTGGGGCCACCGAGTGGGGAATTTATGTTGAGATTATAGAAAATAAATGTGAAGGCATGGTTAGGATACGGGATATAAAAGACGATTATTATATCTTTGATGAAAAACAATACGCTATTGTTGGCGAACGGACCAAAAAAACGTACCAGTTAGGGGATGAAGTGATAGTAATGGTAAAAAGTACAGACCTAATAAAACGCCACCTAGACTTTACGCTCATCGGAAAGAACGAATAAAATCGTTTTTTGGAATAGATTTTGTTTAAGTTAGTAAGAAAATACCTAAAAACTGAAACAATGAAAAATTTGGTTTGGCTTGTGGTGCTCTTGTTTATATCTCAAACAATTAAGGCACAAGACGAAAAAATCACCAGTGACCTACAATCATTTTCGGAAATAAAGGCTTTTGATGGATTATCTATAAACCTTATAAAGGCATCTGAAAACAAGGCTGTCATAACAGGCGCAAACACTAAAAATGTCGCCATTGTCAACAATGATGGGGTTTTGAAAATACGCATGCAGATCACTAAATTATTTAGCGGCTATAGAACGTTTATCGATGTTTATTATACTGATAAGTTGTTGGTTATCGATGTTAATGAAGACGCCAGAATTACCTCAAAAGAGGCCATAAAACAAGATGTACTTGAACTAAAGGCGCAAGAGGGCGGGGAATTATCCATAAATGCTGAAGTTGAACAGTTATTGATCAAGACGGTCACGGGAGGTGTTATAGAGACTTTTGGTACTGCTGATCTGCAGGATGTGGCGATAAATACGGGAGGTATTTATGAAGGAAAAGAAATGATTACCAAGTTTTCAACTATAAACGTTAATGCTGGCTCCAAGGCGGAAATTTTCGCCACCAATTATGTAAAGGCCACAGTGAAGGCTGGCGGTGAGGTATTGGTTTATGGAGATCCCGAAAAAATGGACGAAAAAACAGTATTTGGTGGTATAATTACTCGAATGTAACCCGCAAAGATGTTAGACGATATTCAGGCAGCGATTCCATTAGGCTTTTTATTAAGCTTTATGATTGGGCCTGTTTTTTTTGTGTTGCTTGAAACCAGTGCGGTCAAAGGTTTTAGAGCCGCTTTTGTTTTTGACCTTGGGGTTATTTTTGCTGACGTTCTTTTTCTGGTAGTGGCCTATTTTAGTAGTTTTCAGTTGTTGGAAAACCTGAGTAATCAACCCGGACTTTATGTTTTTGGTGGAGTAATACTCTTGATTTACGGAATTACCACCTATTTCAAAAAAGATATTAAAAAAGACAAGCCATCATTAAGAACCAAAAAAGGTGATTATATAAGTCTTTTCGTAAAGGGATTTTTATTGAATTTCATCAATATTGGGGTTCTGGTTTTTTGGTTGGGGATTATTATTGTCGTAGGACCTAGTTTAGATAATGAGCCCAATCGCATTCTATTGTTTTTTGGAACTATGCTCGGAGCCTATTTGGTTACCGACTTATTTAAAATACTATTGGCAAAGCAACTCAAGCGTAAACTTACCTATAAACTAATTTCCCGCATCAAAAAAGGATTGGGTGTTATTCTGATAATCTGTGGATTGGTACTTATAACCAAGGGATTCCTACCAAAAGACAAATTCAATATCGAAAAAGGGATAGAAAAAATTGAAAAGATCAGGGAATAGTCCTAAATATAAAACCCCCCTAAAATCAAAGGGGGTTTTTGAGGCATCGAGTGGATTCGAACCACTGTATAAGCCTTTGCAAGGCTGAGCCTAACCACTCGGCCACAATGCCATATTAAAGCACAAAACCAAAGTCTTTTTTAGAAATTCAAAACAAACCCCTTAAAAAATTAAGGGGTTTATTGAGGCATCGAGCGGATTCGAACCGCTGTACAAGCTTTTGCAGAGCTGTGCCTAGCCACTCGGCCACGATGCCATTTCGCGGTGCAAATGTAGCACCTTATTTTTAGGTTTCAAAAATATTGGTCATGATCTTTCTGAACTTAAAACCACCGTAACCATTTCAACATCACCACCTATTGGAGGGTTTATTTTAGAGACGGAAACCTTGGTTTTGACTACTGTTTCCAGCTCTGAGAAAACGCGATCAATAATCCGTTTGGCCACATGTTCCAATAATTTAGAGGGAATGTTCATTTCCTCTTTTACAATATGGTTGATATGAACATAATCTACCGTATCTGAAAGATTGTCAGAAACTGAGGCTTTTTTGAGATCTGTCCTTAATGAGATATCTACGCGATATTCACTGCCAATTATACTTTCTTCGGCCAAACACCCATGATGCGCATGCGTCCTGATGTTGGTTAATTTAATTATTCCCATTATAAAGCAATATGTTCGCGCAAACTTAAATCAATCTTATGGAATTAGATTGCTTAAATGGATTAAAAACATCTAAAAACGCAGCGGTCTTGTATCTTATTTCTAGTTTCTTAATACGTACACCTACAATTACTAATCCCTTGGAAGAGATCAACCCCTAAAGTCACTACATGGGTACCTGTACTATAGCCCAATATCTCATTTAAAATCACCTGATAGGAATACCCAAAGTAAAAATTGTTTTTCTTAAGTCCTACAATTGGGGCAATATAAAGTGGATCACCAATTTGATCGTTCAAAAAACGATATGTGGCACCAACGTAATAGTAATCCTCAAAATCATACCATCTGAATTTCACATTCAAATCGGTAACAGACCTACCGTCGCTTTCAAAAAGCTGGAAGAATATTGAGGGTTCTATTTCAAGTTTACTGTTCTTGTTTTTTGTGTATCTATATCCAGTATATGCGTAATAGTTACGCAATGTGTTTGGTTCAAAGACAGGGTTGAATCTAGTAAGGTCCTTATCCAATAAATTGGACGCGTTCAAACTAAAATAAAACTTGTCGTAACGGTACATGACACCAACGTCGAAGTTATGGTTTGTTGTGGCGCGGTCATCAGTAACACTTGGGTCAAGCGCATCAAAATTCTCTATATCTATTCTAAACTGGTTAAAGTTATACGAAAGCCCAAAGGAAAGAAATTCATCATCATATCTGTCCAATGTCAAATGGTGCGCAAACGACAATCTTGCCCCACGCTGCCTGGTTTCGCCATTACTATCATTATACAGTAAAGCACCAATACCTGATCTTTCGCCTAAACGCATATCAGCTGCCAAAGACTGGGTGTCTGGGGCATCCTTGATGCCTACCCATTGCGTAAGTCCGTTTACTCGAATCTTCACGTGATCACCAATGCCCGCATAGGTAGGCGACATAACAAATGGGTTATCTGCCAAGTATTGTGAAAGCTGGGGTATGGTAAGCTCTTGCCCTTTTGCGGCCAAAACACTTGTGAGTAAAAGAAATGTCAGTAATTTATTGCGCATTATCGATTTAGGTTAAGTTTAGCGATATAAGGTAAAATGTCCAACAAACTCTCGGTCATCACGGTCTGCCCTTAGTTTAATAACATACCAGTAATCGCCGGTTGGGAGCTCAGTGTTGTGGTATAATCCATCCCATGGACTATCTTCACGTGTCATTCTATAAACCTCTCTACCATAACGATCAAATATGATGGTTAGTATTTCCGGGAAGGCCTCTAAATTCCTAGGGATCCAAGAGTCATTTTGACCATCACCATCAGGAGTAAAGAAATTTGGTATTTCAATATCAATGAATTCCATTTCTATTGTGGCAATAACTTCACAACCGTTTTCATCAACCACCCTAACCTCATAATTATCAGTTCTATAGATGGTATAAATATTATTTGGACCATTATTTTCATCGTCGAAGTAGAAGGTGTATTCACCTCTTCCGCCAGTTGCAATAGCAGTAATTTCGTTGATATTAATATTCTGTAATTCCAATGTCAAAGGTTCAAATCCTAGGACTTCAAAATCCACGGTGTTTATACATCCATTGGCATGTGCAATTGTAACCGAGTGCATACCAGGGGTCATATTGCTAAAGTCTGAAGTAAGCTGCATGTCTGCCGGATCAGTAGAGTCCAATGCATACAATAGAGAACCCAGAACCGTAGGATCTTCCATGGTCACATTTAAATAGTTGGTGGGTAAATCACCATTACATTCGTAAACAGCTTCTGCGGCAGCAACTAGATTTACTCCTGGAGCTACATCAATAATAGTATTGGTTTCACATCCTTGAGCATCTATTGCAAATAAAAGATAACTACCCGCAGCTAGGTCCGTGAAATCAACCCTATCCTGTACGAAATTTGATTTATCATTCAAACTCGTGCTATATGGCGCGGTACCTCCAGAAATTGATGCTGTAATTGTTCCGTTTTCTTCACCTATACAGATTTCAGGAGTTGAAGTCGCGGACAAGGCAAGCAATTCCGGTTCAGTGATTGTATATTGTAATTGCTCGAAACATCCATTTTGATCCTGTGCTATTACCGTATAGTTGCCAGGTTCTAAATCCGTGAATGTGTTTACAGTGTCAAACTTGTTCAGATTGGGCGAAATCGCATACTGATAACCATTGGATCCACCCGAAAGTGTAACCGTAATACTACCATTGTCTTCACCAAAACAACTCACGTTTACAACGTTGTCGTTATACGTCAATGGGGTAGGCTCCGTAATTATAACCTCCTCAGGTGTTGTAATACAGTCTTCACTGGTTACAGTAACATAATATGTGCCGGCAACCAAACCGCTGAATTCACCTAAACTTTGTGGCCCCGCAATCCGAGACCCAATATTCAATGAAATATCGGTGAATAGTTCGTATTGGTAATTGCCCAATCCACCTTCGGCATCAGCATAGATAATTGCCGTATTGTCGCCATTACAATTTATAACAGCAGCAGTTATATCAACCAACAATGTTAATGGATCAATTGGATCTTCATTGACTTCATTCGATAATATGGATGTACAATTAAATGAGTCTTGAACATAATAGCGATATGCTCCTGCTCCTACGGTAAATGTATGTATATTTCCTCCAGACATTGGTAAGAAAGTGACACCATCTTCACTATAAAGATAGGGTCCGGTTCCACCAAAGGCCGTTAGTTCCAATTCTGCTTGTGTAGCACAAGTTAGAGGGCTCGTCCTTATCAAAGAGGCATATACCTCGGTGGGATCCATAATTGTTACCTGGGTTGTTTCCACATCACAGTTCCATCCGTCCGATACTGTAATACTGTAAATACCAGAGCCAAGATTGTCAAAAACAGGACTTATTTGGCCACCAGTCGTAAAGTCGATAACAGTCCCCGTTGGATCGTAGTAGTTAAGTTGATACTGATAGGAGCCACTTCCATTAAGTACATTTATGGCAGTAACTATAGCATTGGTATCTCCATAGCAATCCAAAGTTGCAATAGAGGCCGTTATATTTGCAGTTATTGGAATTGGAGCAATCAGCACTTCCGTATCGTTCAAAACACATCCTCCATCATCTGTGATTACAACATCATAATTCCCTGCCGAAAGCCCATTGAACACATTGCTGGTTACATCTATTGCAGTATACACCTGAGAAGTAGTTGTATTGGTCAATACAATATCATAAGGCGCATAACCACCACTAGGGTCAATTAGAATCTCTCCTTGATCATTGGTACAGGTAACATTCGTCAAGGCGCTTACATTGGCAATAAGAGCCATATCAGGGGAAACGATTGTAATTATGTTTGAATCTTCCACACATGACGGGGCATTTGTTTCTGTTATTCGCACAAAATAATTACCTCCCGACAAACCATTAATCGCTAAGGGATTGGTTGCGGTATTGCCAGCTCCGGTAATTGTGGTCGTTACCCCAGCACTTGTAAAAACTTCATAGGTATAAGGTCCGGCATATCCTGTAACATCTATTTCCAAAGCACCATTTGTATCCCCAAAACAGGTTACCGGTGTAGTAGCTACAGCTGACACAGCAATAGTGTCATAAGGTAAAATCTCATATGGGGCGGCATAGACATAACATCCTGTGGTATCATCGGTTACCCTGAACGTGTATGCTCCTGGTGCCGTAATATCAAAGGTTGCAGTTGTATTTGTCGGGGTGCCTGTTATGGCGCCATTAGGATTTCCAACAGGCAATAATTCAAAAGTATAGGTATTTCCGGGATTACCATCATCGGTTACCGTTAATAATATGTCCTCAGGATTTAGGCATGATATGGCCGCTGTTTGTGTTATGGCAACCGTGAATACATTCAATGGATTGATTGTTACAAGGTCGGTATCGGTACAACCGTTATCGTCCATTACGGTTACTGTGATATTCTGCACGACACCTGTATCTGTGATATCGAAGGTGTTCGAGCTAACGAAGTTCACACCGTCTATACTGTAAGTA
>JAAETN010000208.1 GCA_024228355.1 Maribacter sp.
AATTTGGGAATCGATTCGATCAGAATTTGGACGGGCACATACAGCCAAAGACCAGTGTAACTAATTTTAAGCACCATCAAGCCTTTTGCCCCAATACGTAACCGGACTGTCATCAAGAATGCCGCAGGAGAACTGAACAACTGTCATATTGGCCCTACTACAAGAGCATCCGCATTATATTTACGATATGGTCTTCGTGTTCCGTATCGGAAAATCCAGGAATTATTCAAAGTCTTTTTCAACATGCCCTTTGTTCCCGCGTTGGCTATGGCATTTGACAGGCAAGCAACAAAAAAAGGCAAGCCGATTTATCAAGATTTGAAAGAAAAGCTTCGCGCCTCAGCAATTGTACATGCCGATGAGACTTATTGGAGAGAAAATGGCGTGAATCATTATGTCTGGTATGGAGGCAATAATGATCTGGCGTTTTTTCATATTGACCTCCATCGATCCTCAAAAGTAGCAATCTCTATTTTTGGAGATTCTTTTGATGGTGTTTTGAATACCGATGGTTATGCAGCTTATAATGCTGCAAATCCAAGAGGCAGACAATCATGCCTGGCCCACTTGATTCGTAAAGCAGAGGGGATTAAGCAGGAAATATTGTAAAAAACAACTAAAAATAGAGACAAAAAATTTCTACCGTTTTGTGAGAGTATTTCAAACTTATTACGTAAAGCTTGTAAAATTGCACATAAATTCACCATTGGAAAAATACACCGTGGTCGTTCAGAAATATTCAAACATCATTTCTACTCGGCTCTTAATTCAATGTGTACTGGAGTATTTGTTAATAAAAAAGTGAATACATTGAAAGTAAGGCTTCTTGATCACAATAAAGAGTATAAGACAATCTCAATTTATACAAATAATGTAACGGTTTATAATTTTCCAGAAAGTGATTGGTTGTATAGTATTGACTAATGACCCATGCTTTAGTATTCTTTTACAAGAAGCAAGAATCATAAAAT
>JAAETN010000209.1 GCA_024228355.1 Maribacter sp.
AAGCACCTACACCATGGTGAACCTTTGTTTGCCTATAAACCAAGAAAGAGCCTTGATGTTATTGTTCCATTTGGATATTAAAGGAATAGCTTGTTCCAAGGGAAGTGCTTGTCAGTCGGGTAGTGATGCAGGTTCGCATGTGTTAAATGAAGTCTTGAGCGATGAAGACCTTGCAAAACCTTCATTACGGTTTTCTTTTTCTAAATATAATACACTCCAGGACTTGGATTATACAATTGGGGTTTTAAAGGAATATGTTGATGGTTAGGTCTTTGTCTTGTTTCTGTCTTTTTTCTTTTCCCTGTCGTAAGGGAACTTTCGAGTAGCCAATTTCATCATTCTATCAATAAGGTCGTTGGTGTTTTTGCCTGTTTTTTTATTGATTTTTTTCTCATACTTCCAGAGTAATTTTCCCGAAACGCCATCACTGATTTTTATACCTATTCTACCATAATTGGAGTCTCCTAAAAAGTAGTCCAAAAAGCTAAACTCAGTAGGTACTCCTTTCGACAGAAGAATATTGATGTCCATATTACCGCTGATGATTCCATCAACCTGTAAAATCTCACTCAGCTGCTTAATGGTGTACACATCAATATTTTCATACGTGATGTTCTTTTGCGTGAGAATTGCATTGGTATTCTTGGTATTTTGGAATTCTACCGAGAACTTCTTTTTCCTTTTTCGCTTTGAGAAGTAGGTCTCGAGAGCGTTTTGAACGGCATACCCTTCCTTTTCTTCCAATCGCTTCAATTCATTTCTCGAGATTTCATCCTTCAAATCCAAATTGGTCAAAAAAGGAATAATGGCCAAAACCTTATGGTTTTCACTCAAATCATCAAAATTCTTACTCTCGTATATGTTTTTTTGTGCACTTACGGTTATACTTGCCATTAAGAATAAGTACAATAATCTCTTTTTCATTAAATTCTATTTTTGTGCTTCGCCATTATATTCAAAACCGCATTTTTAGCCGAAGGTTCATTACCCGACTCGTCATAAAATTAGGAATCGCAAATTCATTTTTGCTGTCAACATCCCTGACCCATGTGTTGGTGATCGAGTTTTGGTTGTTGAATAAGTTAAAAATCTCAAAGCCAATGCTTAATTCCTTGAATTTGTATAACCAATGATTTTCAGGGTAACTCTTATCTGCATCTACAAAAATATGGGAAATTCCTAAATCGGCACGTTTATAATCCCTTAATCTACTCTGAAAAATATAAGGATCGGCATAACTCGGTGAACCTCCTGGTACTCCTGTATTGTAAACCAAATTCAAATACATTTTTAAATTCGGAATATCCGGTATATAGTCCTGATAAAGAATACCCAATTTTAGCCGTTGGTCCGTTGGTCTGGAAATATATCCTCTATTGTCGATATTCTCTTCGGTTTTTAAGTAACCTAGGCTTACCCATGAATCTGTTCCTGGCACAAAAGCACCGTTCAATCGCACTTCAGCCCCATAAACATAGGCCTTTGCATTGTTATTTGCCGCATAACGAATCCGAACATCATTTAACGTATATGGATTTACATTTTTCATTTTTTTGTAATATGCTTCACTGATTAATGTAAATGGTCTTTCCCAAAGGAGAAAGCTATATTCGTTGCCCAAGACAAAGTGAATCGATTTTTGGGCTT
>JAAETN010000210.1 GCA_024228355.1 Maribacter sp.
TTAAATGGTCAAAGAAGGTCAGAGATGATTTTCCTTTAGATAAGTCTAGGTTAGGCCAGGGAGTGAATAGTTATGTCAATTGGGGAAGGCGTAAGATAAGGAGAAATATTTTAGATGATTATCACCCAGGAGCATAGCCAATTTTTTGGCACAAAATAATCATGTCCTCTTGGCCGATGATTAAATTTATAACAGAAAGCAAATAACCACTTGACTTTTTAAAACTATTTGGATTAAAATAAAGACGATAGGTAATTTTAACGATAAGATAAGGAAGGAAGTGGAAATGGAATTTTTGATATTGATAGCAGTTTTAAACTTGGTGGGGATGGGGTTGTATCATGGCGTAGTATGCATAGGCAAGGCAAGTAAAGAGAATTGGGAGTATAGCTTTCCAAAGTTCTGGCGAACTGCATTTGCTGGTGGTGTGCAAATGGTATCGTGTGTGCTGTTCCCATGGAAAAGTACTTTGAGCCTGGATAACGGACCTACCTATCAATTCGTGATATTAACAATCTTGATTGGTTGTGGTGCCGCCGTCTTGATTGATAACGTATGTAAAATATTTGGGTGGACTTACAGGAAATAA
>JAAETN010000211.1 GCA_024228355.1 Maribacter sp.
ACAGTATTTTTGGAATCAAATTTCAACAACGTGTTCAATCCCTTCCGCAGCCCCTGGCAAAATACTTCGAGCCTATTTTAAGTATTATCACGAGGACAGAACTCATATGGGTCTTAACAAAGATCCTCCTCTGGAACGTCCGGTCTCGAATCGAATATCGCCCACCGCACAGCTAGTTGAGTTACGTCGCTTAGGAGGTCTTCATCATCGATACGAATGGAGTGCAGCTGCATAAATATTGTACGATCCATTAAATGCGAGGCACAATATTGAAAAGTAGAGCATTAGCACCTTGGAAAAATATTGTTGCAATTTGAAGTTAAAAATTACTTGTATTATTAAGTTGAAATTTTTTATCTTGTCAGTACACTCTAAATTATCTAGATGATCCTGATGGTTATTGACTTGAATGATCACTTCATTTCTGTAAGGAAAAAATGGCACATAATAGATTCAGTGTAACTAAAGGTACGCACCTGGCATTCAGCAGCGGTGGTGCAGGGTATAGTGTTGTGTACAATGC
>JAAETN010000212.1 GCA_024228355.1 Maribacter sp.
ATATCATGTGTCATATCTTAAACCTATAATACAAAATTTGTGTACTTTAGAGTAATTTTTTAATTGTTATGAAAGTGCCTGAACATATGGAGATTTTACCATGTTTCGGTGATTGCCAGTAACCTTCACTATGTGGACGCCTCCGGTAGCAAAGGCACCACACCCATTATCCGGTTCTGAAAATACATCCTCATCATTTTCAAAAGATTGAAATAGTACTAATTTGCCACAATACCTGTCCCTCGCAAATATTCATAAGTACTGATTTCATTGACATTTCTAATGGAGCCTGTTAACTTGGGTCCATTATGAAGATTATAATAAAACTTATACGAAATATCCTTGCAAAGTTCAACTTAATAGCAAATCTTACCGTTAATAATCTAGCCCTGCATCAACAACTGATAGTTCTGAACCGTTCTATCAAAAGGCCACAAATCAAGACCAAAGATCGCTTGTTTTGGATTATTCTTTATCTCTTTTGGAATAATTGGCAAGAGTCATTGATTGTTTTAAAACCAGAAACCGTTGTCGGTTGGCATAAAAAAGGGTTCCGGTTGTTTTGGGAGTGGAAGGGGAGATCCAAAAGCACTGGTCCTCCCCGGATTAACCAGGAGATGACAGGGGTGATTTCTAGCGTGACAGTGGCGAAGCCATTATGGGGCGGACCAAGAATTCATGG
>JAAETN010000213.1 GCA_024228355.1 Maribacter sp.
CGTTCAAACAAAAGCCCATCTTCAGCAGTTATTTAATAGCTCAGTGTTGGTTGCAGGTTTACACCCAACAAGTAGCTCAAGACGTTCGCTGTCGCTCACTGGGACGCTTCGCTACGCTGCGCGCCCCTTAGCAAGGCGTTATGCATCAAATAATAATATAGGGCCATGTTTATGAAAATTATTAAAAATATATTTATTGGTCTTGGCGCTGTATTTTTTGTTTTAATTTTAGTTGCCGTATTTACGGCAAGTAGCTCATTAGAATTCAAATCAAAGCATGAGAAACTTGTTAAAAAGTTCTCAACTGAGTTTAGTCAAACATGGGACGTAGATAGTGTTTCATTATTAATGACAAATGATTTGCTTTCACAGGTTAATTCCCCAAATGGAGTCCAAGCAACAAAGCAATTTCATGCCCTTGGGAGGTTAGTAGAAATCTCAGATCTAGAATTGGCCAATTACAGTTCAAATATCGGAACCCAAAATGGTTCAACAGGTGTGTTTCGCTTCAAGGGTGTATTTGAAAATGCAACGGCACTAGTTACTGTAACAATATATGTGAGTGAAGGAGAAGGTGAAGTTAAAGTTAGTGGGTTTAATATAAACACCATAG
>JAAETN010000214.1 GCA_024228355.1 Maribacter sp.
CACGAACCCCAACATTTGTCTCCAATCGGTTTCCCATTCGTACCATTTCACAAACCAGATCAATTCCATACGTTCGTACCGTGTATCAAACCCATAATCATGTTATGCCAACAACCGTTTCGTTGGGGTTCGTTCCTCACCCCAACCTACCATTTGTGGCAAAAAAAAATAGCATTTGCACGGCGGTAATTAGACATTAATCACGTTCCACCATTGACAAAATTCGTAGGGTGCGTTTTACGCACCAAAAACATGTCATCATAATCAACCGTTAATTTCATATTTTGATTCCGTTGCCGTATCAAATGTTATTTGTGGTGCATGGAATGCACCCTACCTGGCTGAGTAGATGAGTAAAAAAAACCAAGAGACAAATTAAATTGTACATGTTATACTAACCCCCATGAGTCCTACTGTCTTCAAAGAAGGAAAATACCGGTTTCACTTCTTCTCAAAAGAAGAGCAAAGAATCCACATTCACGTTGTTTCTCCTGATGGAGAGGCTAAATTCTGGTTGGAACCGACTATTTCATTAGCAAATTATTACGGTTAAACAAAAAAAGAACTCAATCGTTTACAGAAAACAGTTGAGAAACATAAAAATGAAATCATTAAAAAATGGAAAAAACATTTTAAAGCCTGAAATTACAAACATTTCTGAACACGGCTTTTGGATCCTATTAGAAAAAAAAGAGTACTTTCTTCCCTTTAAAGAATATCCATGGTTTTTAAATGCTAAAATATCATCCCTAATTAATGTTGAACTGATACATAATCATCACCTTCACTGGCCAGAGCTCGACGTTGATTTGTCCACAGAAATATTAGCATATCCCGAAAGATACCCTCTAAGCTACAAATGAAATTCAGCCACAGACCAGAAGTTTTTCCTGTAACCTTCTTTTAACCTGAACCCTTTTTTTGTCCTTCGGTAATTCGGTATAATCGAACAATTCGAATAATTTCATGTAGGGCAGAAAGTGTTTACCCGACGTGTTCTTTGGCGGGCCTGCCGATCCTAAAATAAATTCACTGGAACAAATTACATATACAAATCCAAATGAAAGGTAGACATTGCCAACCCTACCTGGCTTAACAGTTATATTTTTGATAAAATATATAGCCAACTGCTCCAAGCGTTATAAGGACCGTTGGAACTATAGGTTTGCTTTCCAAACTATCAGCAGTATCTTCACCTAGTCCCTGGAGTTCTTTTGGATGATAAAGCAGTTTGGGACACCATAAGGCAAGCAATAAAAAACCAGCAACAATCCCTAAAAACATATGAATTGTATATTTAAAATTTTCTTTATCATCACTTATTCCTGCAAAAATGCAAAAAACTGTAGAACATACTAATATTATCAGACTAAATAATTTTAACGGAGAACCTACTACTGTAATAATATTAGACCATTCTTCTTTACCAGGAACAGTTTCTGAATGATTCTGTTTTTGATCACCTTCTACCATTTTTTACCTCACAAAAAATTAATGTTGTAAAACTAATTATCTTTACCAATAACACATTTATTAATAAACCACTTTTCTTTCTTCCCGTTCAATTAGAATAAAACCCTACCACGCTCATTCTTTAAAAGTATAAGGTTAGAGTAGGGTAGGCATTGCCAGCCATACATGATTTTAGTATTCCTTCGCGATCTTCGCGGCTTTGCGGTGAACAATTATTCACCATAATCTGCATTATTTGTATCATCCACATCGTCTCCACCCCAATCCAATGGATAAATCCCTTCCCTTACATATCTATGAAACGTTGAATGTGGCCAATCTTTTACACATGTTACCAAACCATGTTTTACCGGATTAAAATGAATGTAATTCATATGTGCATTAAAGTCGTTTTGATCACGGATCATATGCTCCCAGAATCTCCGTTGCCAGATTGTAGATTCATTTCGTTTCCGTTTTGATGCATTCATCCAATCATCACGACGCAAGTCTTGCCCACATCGTTTTGTGATGAAACGTTTTATCATTGCCCAACGAACTCCAAAGTTGGAATCGCCCTCCGGCAGCGTCCATATACAGTGAAGGTGGTTAGGCAACAATACCCATCCATCAATTGTGAATGGATGTTTTGTTTGTACATCACGAATACCATCACCCAATGCCGTTCGAACATTTTCATTGCATAAGAATTTTTGTCGACGATAAGTCACAACAGTAAAGAAAAATGTACCTCCTTTTGCATTAGCACGACGGTAATTCGACATTAATCACATTCCACCGGTAACATAAACCGTAGGGTGCGTTTTACGCACCAAATACATGCCAGCATAATCAAGCGTTCGTTTTATATTTTAATTCAGTTGCCGTATTCAATGTTGTTTGTGGTGCTGAGTAGATGAGTAGAAAAAACCAAG
>JAAETN010000215.1 GCA_024228355.1 Maribacter sp.
CTAAAGTCAAGTATTTTATCGAATTTTTTCCCGGTCATTCTAAATCATTAAAAATGTTTATAAAGGACAATAAATTGAAAATCGATAAGAGTCAAGATCTTATGAAAATCTTTGATTTCTATTTTGATACCAATTGAGCATAAATCCTTCAACGGAAAAGAAAACATTCGCTGACAAAGCCTATTATCACTTATGGTATGCCGATAACTGTCGGGACTAAACGCAAATCCTTAACTTTAGTCATCGGCTTTGTACCTGGAGGAAAAATCCAGACGGGTTTTCGCCCCTACGAAATCATAGGCGGACCATTAGCAACAATTATTAGCATCAATAATGAAGATTAGTGTTTTTATTGTATCCCTTTTTATACTATGTCTTGCCTGTAAAACTGATAGCGAAGTTAATAGTGAAAATCAGAAAAATAATCAAGACATCGAATTGGTATTTGATAAATACAAGTGGAAAACCAAAGATGGGAAGGATTATCCATACAGGAATCAAATGATTAATGATGTTGTTTACAATGACACGATAAGAACGCTCAATAAAGAGCAACTGCTTGAACTACTTGGTGAACCTGACTATATTAGAGAAGGACATCTATATTATAGAATAAATGAGACCCGTCTAGGAAGTTGGACCATAAAAACGAAATCGATGGTTATTAAACTTGTAGATGACGGATCAATTGAATGGATTAAGATTCATGAATAACTGAAATTATAAAAAATGAAAAACGGAATACAGCAGGATTAATAATTAATTACTGTCGGATTTCGTAACCACGCCTTCGATGTGGCTGGTTTTAGTTTTAACTTACTCCGAATTATCTCTTCATTTATAATTTCAAATTCCTTACTTTTATAAGGCTTTGTCTCTAAACTAAAAAGTTTGTGTTTTGCATTGCAAAAATTTAAAATAAACTATTGCGCCGAAACCTAAGAACCATGGAATCCAATTAATTAAATGATATGGACAAAGTTCTTCAAACAATGATTGACAATATGCCCGAAAAAACGGGCAGATCCCTTAATGAATGGAAAGTGGTACTTAAATCCAAATCCTTTGCCAAACATTCAGAGGCCGTAAATTTTCTTAAAAAAGAACACCAGGTAACCCACGGTTTTGCAAATACCATTGTTACCTTATCCAAGGAAGAAAATAAAGGCCCTACGGAACTTGTCAAAAACCAGTACCAAGGTAAAGAGAGCTTACTCCCTATTTATGAAAGGCTACTTACCGTTGTCAAAGCTTTTGGTGAAGACGTAATTGTTTCCCCAAAAAAAACTACCGTAAGTATCATTCGAAAAAAACAATTCGCCTTAATAAAACCCGCTACAAGAACCAGAGTTGATTTGGGTTTAAAAATAAAGGACAAACCAATTACCGATCGTCTTGGAAATTCTGGTCCTTTTGGTACCATGTGCACACACCGCGTGCAGATAACCGCTGCTGACCAAGTTGATAGTCAACTCATAGAATGGCTACAAGAGGCCTATAATAAAGCGGAATAACACTTTTATTAAATCTACCATTTATTTAAAAAACATCCCATTTAAAATTCGTCATACTAACCAAGTCCATTAATTCCGCTGGTATTCGCATAAATTTGAATTATGAAAAACAAACAATTAAGCCTTCTCTTTATCTGCTTTCTCTTAGCGCTAAATTCATGTAAACAAGAACAGGCTTCAGAATCCAAGGTCATTAGCTCTTCACCTGAGGTTTCAGAATTCTACAAAGCCCCTGTTTTTGAAAATGACAATCGCTCGGAAAAGATAAAAAAGCTCGCACCTGAAATACAAAAGATAATAGTTGAACATGCCAACACGAATAATATACCCGGTATTGCTTATGGAATTGTCGTGGACAATGAATTAGCAATCGCTGCAGCAACCGGACTGATCAATCGAGAAGCTAAGCTAAATACTGAAACAACGTCCTCTTTTCGAATTGCATCAATGACAAAGAGTTTCACGGCAATGGCCATATTAAAGCTAAGGGATGAAGGAAAATTATCGCTAAGCGATCCTGTGGGTAAATACATTCCTGAAATGAATTCCCTGGAATACCTTACCAATGATTCCCCGACCATAGATATAGAAAATCTCTTAACCATGACCGCCGGATTCCCTGAGGATAATCCATGGGGAGATCGACAACTTGATGAAACCGATCAAATGCTCATAAGTCTAATTGAACAAGGTCTATCGTTCTCCAATGTACCTTCCCATCATTTTGAATATAGCAATACAGGATATGC
>JAAETN010000216.1 GCA_024228355.1 Maribacter sp.
CGCAGACTCTTTCAATTACCCATTTCAACGCGCGGCTGTTTTCTCCATAACCCGGCCAGAGAAACTTGCCGTCTGCATTTTTACGGAACCAGTTAACATAGAAAATTTTGGGGAATTTATCAGGATCTGTTTTCTTTCCAATATCCAGCCAATGTTCGAAATAATCACCCATATGATAGCCACAGAAAGGCAACATTGCGAATGGATCATAACGTAGTTCACCAACTTTACCGGCAGCAGCGGCAGTCTTTTCAGATGAAGCTATAGAACCCAGAAATGTTCCATGTTGCCAGTTGAATGATTGGTGAATCAGAGGCACAACACTAGCACGACGCCCACCAAAAAGAAACGCAGATATTGGAACACCCTTTGGATCTTCCCACGCGGGATCAATTACTGGATTTTGACATGCGGGCGCAGTGAAACGCGCGTTCGGGTGAGCGGCAGGAGTCCCTGTCTCAGGGGTCCATTCATTGCCTTTCCAATCTGTTAATTTAGCAGGTAGTTCATCTGTCATTTCCTCCCACCAGACATCACCATCTTCCGTATATGCCACATTAGTAAAAATGCAATTTTCTTTCATAGTAAGCATACAATTAGGATTAGTTTTCATTGATGTTCCTGGAGCGACTCCAAAATAGCCGGCCTCAGGGTTTATCGCATACAGGCGACCATCTTCACCGAATTTCATCCATGCTATATCGTCACCTACGCATTCTACTTTCCACCCAGGAATAGTTGGGATCAGCATTGCCAGATTGGTTTTACCGCAGGCGCTAGGAAATGCAGCTGAAATATATTTCTTTTCACCATTAGGAGGCGTAATGCCCAGAATAAGCATGTGTTCAGCAAGCCAACCCTCTTCTCTTGCCATGGAGGACGCAATGCGCAACGCAAAACATTTCTTTCCTAACAAGGCGTTTCCACCATAACCGGATCCATAGGACCAAATAGTCCTCTCCTCCGGAAAGTGAGTAATGTATTTGTTGTTCGCGTTACAAGGCCAAGGAACATCCTTTTGCCCTTCTTCCAATGGGCTACCCACAGAATGTAAACAAGGAATGAAAACGCCATCCTCTCCCAAAACATCTAAAACAGCTTTTCCCATACGGGTCATAATCTTTAAATTATTTGCAACATAAGGTGAATCTGTAAGTTCTATACCAATATGCGCGATTTTCGAACCTAATGGCCCCATACTGAAAGGAACAACGTACATCGTTCGTCCCTTCATAGAGCCAGTATAAAGCGCAGTCATTTCAGCTTTCATTTCATCGGGATCACACCAATTGTTGTTGGGACCAGCATCTTCCTTATTTTTTGGGCAGACATAAGTCCGATCTTCAACACGAGCAACGTCAGCAGGATCTGATATTGCCCAATAACAGTTTGGTCTTTTTTTATCATTCAGTCTTACATATGTTCCATTCTTAACAAGTAGACCAGCCAATTCATCATACTCTTCATTACTGCCATCGCACCAGATAATCCTCTCCGGCTGGCACATTTTTGCCATTTCGTCAACCCATGCCAGAAGTTTTTTATTGTTAGTAAGTGGAGTTGTGCTTCCCATAGAATCTCCTGTAAGAAGTAAAGGTTTAGTTAAACTATGAATAAAAGTCCCGCTTAAAGTAATTGGGTATTTTAAAACAAAATGCTATGAAATTGCAACCAATTTTTAAGTTTTATCTAATCCTACATTTTCCTTATGAAAATTAAATTGATTACTATATAATAAGAGCCCAACCTGGACGAGCCTGAATATACGTGAGATACGATCAGCTTTGATTAAATACCTATCCCATTTTTGGTTCTGGCTCGACCAGGTTGGGTTGTTACTTAAACATTTTCCACATTGAAACATTAATCAAAATGTATAAAATGAAGAGATTGTGTGTGTATTGTGGATCAAGACCGGGTAGGCGGTCTGATTACACCTTAGTAGCCAAACAACTGGCACGTGCAATGGTTAATAAAAATATCGATCTTGTTTATGGCGGAGCAAGTGTAGGCATAATGGGTAAAATAGCTAATGCAGTTCTCGAAGAAGGCGGAGAGGTAATTGGCATAATCCCAAAAGAACTCTTTGTAAAGGAAGTTGCTCATACCGGCATTACCGAACTAAAGGAAGTTCGCTCCATGCATGAACGGAAATCATTAATGGCGGAACTATCTGATGGTTTTATTGCTCTTCCCGGAGGTTACGGTACGATTGAAGAAATCTTTGAAATTATGACATGGTCGCAATTGGGAATGCACAATAAGCCATGTGGGCTACTAAACGTATGCAACTATTACGACAATCTGATTGATTTTCTTGATCATGCTGTTTCTGAACAATTCATAAACGAAATTAATCGCTCAATATTACTTGTAGATGAATGTCCTGATGCTTTGTTGGAAAAGTTTGAAGCATACAAAACCCCTGAAACAGAAAAATGGATTGATCAAAAAACAATTTAGTGTCTTAATACAATTTTCTTGACCAATTTTGGCAAAAATTTATGAATTAAGGAATTGAAGGATTCAGAAATCCCTTAATTCCTCAATATTATAATTCCGACTCGTTCGGGCCAGGATAATATGAAGATCTTTATACTAATATTTTTTATGCTTGCTATATCAATAATTGTGATATTAAAATTGGTTACGTCTACAGGGCCAGTAACATCACCTGAAACCTTCACGTCAGATTTGAATAGATATGACACAGAAAATGAGATTTATCAAGATAGTAATGAAGCGCTTTATCGGCAAAGTATTAATACTGAAATAACCGATCATAAATTAATGGCTTTCGCAAAGGCATTTGTTGAGGTACAATCGTACATGAATAGAGTTGGAAACAAGGCAAATTATAAAGAAACGAGGAGGATTGTCCAAAACCATGGTTTAAGCGTAGAGGATTATACAAGGATAGCAACACGAATGAACGCAAATTCTGATTTTCAAAGTAAAGTC
>JAAETN010000217.1 GCA_024228355.1 Maribacter sp.
AAAATTGACATACCTATTCTTGCCCACTATTTCCTTGATTTGCTTGTGGTTCAAAAAGGTATGACATCAATGGGTTTCACGCCACAGGCAATGAAAATCCTTTTATCTTACCCATGGTTTGGTAATGTAAGGGAACTCAGGAAATGCGTACAGGATTCATTTATCAAGTGTCATGGTTTAATAAACGTTCAACATCTCCCAACTGAAATCCGAACATGGAAACCATTGGTAAGTAGTGCAGAGGACGAACCGCCAATTGTAAATGAGGATCCCCTCTCAATTGACGAAGTGGAAAAGGCACATATTCAGAAGGTTTTACAACGTACCAATGGCAACAAAGAAGAATCTGCCAGGCTTCTGGGAGTAAGCAAACAAACCATATTTAATAAGATAAAAAAATATGAACTTGATCAATATGTAGAAAAATTGAGAAAATTAAAATAATTAGACGTTCGGATAAATGAGCGTCAAAATATTTGATGGTTATGGCGGTGTAGTTAGTATCTATTAAACCTCTTGAAACCCCTAGGTCCCTATAAAATAGGGATGTACAAAATTATCGACATTTGGCATTTACTTTGCGATTGTAAACTAACGAATATCAATGGTTTTTTCTTTTGGCCATTGTTAAGGGTCAAAAGAAAAATAATTTTACTTGTTTAATTTTTTATAACAAAATTTGTAGAAAGGAGACAGAAAATGGCTTTTGATGCTTTTTTAAAAATTGCGAATATTGATGGTGAAAGTACGGACGACGCTCACGCGGATTGGATAGAGATCCTTTCCTTTAGTACAGGTGTATCACAAACGGCATCCGCCTCGGCCAGTAGCGGTGGTGGTGGTAGCTCAGAACGTGCTGATTTTCAGGACTTTTCGATAGTCAAGGCGATTGATTTAGCTTCCCCATTGTTATCATTGGCATGTGCCGATGGAACACATATCGATGAGGTTGTATTAGAGTTGTGTCGTGCTGGAGGTGAC
>JAAETN010000218.1 GCA_024228355.1 Maribacter sp.
AATGCAAGACCTTCAGAAATTGTATGAAGCTATTTTGAAGAAGCCCTTAGAACGTAGTAACTTCCAAAGAAAGATGTTGAAATTAGGATTTTTTATCCGTCATGGGAAGCAGCTTACCGGAGCTGCCAATAAGGCGCCATATCTTTATAGTTTTGATGAAATGAAGTACAATGAACTTATCGAGAAAGGTATTGGCTTTAGGTATTAACACTTCCTAAATACTCGTCCAATGTGGATTTAGCAATTTTATACTATTTAAAAAATCATTTCCATAATAATTTTGTTTAAACTGCTTACAGCTGTCAGTTTTAGTTCCAAAACAAGTATCTGACGTTATTTATAATTATTTTTGTTGCCTTATTATAAAAGAAATCCAGGTGAGCAGAAAGTATGTTTTTGATTTTGATAGTACGTTAACACGCGTAGAAGCTTTGGATGTATTGGCCGAAAGGACGTTGCAGGGTAAATCGAATAGGGAAGAGGTGATTGATGAAATTCAGAAAATCACCAATCTTGGAATTGACGGCGATATTTCGTTTACAGAATCTTTAGAACGTCGTATTAGACTTCTCAAGGCCCATAAAAATGATTTGGATGGGCTTGTGGAAGAACTAAGAATGAAAATATCCAAATCAATAGAATCCAATAAGGAGTTTTTTGAAAAGTTTTCCAACGATATTTATGTAATTTCTTGCGGATTTAAGGAATTTATCGATCCGATTGTACAGGAATACAATATCCCCTCAGAAAGGGTTTATGCAAATACCTTCGAATTTGATGAAGAAGGAAATATCGTAGGTTTTGATGAGGATAATGTTCTTGCCACCCATAATGGTAAAATTGAATGTCTAAAAAATCTTGATTTAGAGGGTGAGGTGCAGGTTATCGGGGATGGTTATAGCGATTATGTAATGCGTGAAGCGGGAATTGCCCACAAGTTTTTTGCATATACAGAGAATGTACATCGTGATAAAGCGGCCGATAATGCAGATCATGTAACGCCAAATCTTGATGAATTTTTGTTCGTCAATGATTTGCCAAGAAATATTTCCTATCCAAAGAATAGAATCAAGATATTATTGTTGGAAGATGTACACCCTGCGGCCTTTGATAACCTATCAGAAGATGGTTTTGCGGTAGAGCTGGTAAAAACAAGTTTGTCTGAAGAACAATTGATTGAAAAGATAAAGGGCATTCATGTGTTAGGTATTCGTTCTAAAACACAGGTAACCCAAAAAGTATTGGATGCCGCCAATAAATTATTGGTTCTTGGTGCTTTTTGTATAGGTACCACACAAATAGATCTTGATTATTGCAAGCAAAAAGGAGTGGTCGTTTTCAATGCACCTTATAGCAACACGCGTTCTGTTGTAGAATTGGCCATTGGTCATATTATCATGCTCATGCGCAATGTATTTCCAAGAAGTAATGAGCTTCATGGAGGGCAATGGAATAAATCTGCCATCAATTCGAGAGAGGTAAGAGGTAAGAATGTAGGTATAGTAGGTTATGGCAATATTGGAAAGCAATTATCGGTTCTTGCAGAGGCAATAGGAATGCGCGTATATTATTACGATGTAGAAGATAAACTTGCACTTGGTAATGCCGTCAGATGTGAAACTTTGGAAGATTTATTGAATGTTTCAGATGTGGTTACTTTACACATTGATGACAATAAGGCGAATAAGAATTTTATTGGGGAGCGTGAGATAAACCAAATGAAGCATGGGGCTATGCTTATCAACTTATCCCGTGGTTTTGTGGTGGATATCAACGCATTGGCAAATGCCTTGAAAAGTGGCAAGATAGCTGGTGCGGCTATCGATGTTTATCCCGTAGAGCCAAGAAGCAATGGTGATTTCAATACTGAGCTGCAAGGATTGCCCAATGTTATCTTAACGCCCCATATAGGAGGTAGTACGGAAGAAGCACAACGCAATATTGCGGATTTCGTTCCTAACAAAATCATGGATTACATCAATTCTGGGAATACAGTTGATGCTGTGAATTTCCCAAATATCAGATTGCCGAAACAAGTAAATGCGCATCGCTTTTTACATATTCATAAGAATGTTCCGGGCATCATGGCTAAGATCAATGAGGTACTGGCCAAATATGAGATGAACATTATCGGGCAATACCTTTCGACAGATATGGATTTGGGTTATGTCATTTCTGATTTGGACAAGGAATATAACAAAGACGTAATCAAGGCACTACGTAATATTGACAATACCATTAAGTTTAGGGTGTTATATTAATTTAAACTTAGCGGTGGTGATAAGGTTCGTTTTTCAAAATTGTAAATGCACGGTATAACTGCTCAACAAAGAACAATCGCACCATTTGATGTGAAAATGTCATTTTGGATAAGCTAATTTTCGATTGAGCCTTGGTGTAAACAGCTTCACTGAATCCATAAGGTCCACCAATTACGAGTACTATTTGTTTTATTCCAGAGTTCATTTTTTTCTGTAAGAAGTTTGAGAATTCTATTGAATCGAATTGTTTTCCATTTTCATCAAGCAGAATCAAAACATCTGTAGCATTCAATTTTTTAAGGATAAATTCGCCCTCTTTCTCTTTTTGTTGGGCCTCCGATAGGTTTTTGACATTTTTTATGTCAGGAATTATTTCCAATTGAAATTTGATATAGTATTTTAATCTATTTTCATATTCGGAAATAAGATTTTGTAAAGAAGTACTATCCGTTTTGCCAATGGCGAGCAATTTTATCGTCATGTTTCAAATTTAAAACTTTCAAGTTATTGGATGTCATTATTGGTTTTTGTTTTTAGTAATTTAGCGCAAACCAAATTTATTGATGATTTCAGAGGTACAATTTCAACAAGAAATAGATTTGATTATTACCAATGCCATTCGAGAGGATGTTGGTGATGGCGACCATAGCTCTCTAGCATGTATTCCTGCAACCGCAGAAGGGAAAGCCAAGCTTTTAGTAAAGGATGCAGGTATTATCGCGGGCATTGAATTTGCCAAACAAGTATTTGCCTTCGTCGATGACAAAATGCAGGTTGAAACCTTGGTTAAAGATGGGGCAGAAGTAAAATATGGAGATATCGTTTTTTATGTTACTGGTAGCTCACAGAGCATTCTAAAAGCTGAACGTTTGGTTTTGAATGCGCTTCAACGTATGAGTGCCATTGCTACTAAGACCAATTCTTTCGTCAAATTATTGGACGGCACGAAAACGAAGATTCTCGATACCAGAAAAACAACCC
>JAAETN010000219.1 GCA_024228355.1 Maribacter sp.
GTTCTCCAAGAACCTGTACCACGTTCCTGTTCTTCCATTTGACCTCTTAATTCATGGATATAGGCTGCTTCTGCATGTAATGGCTCACCAATAACACCCTGCCTACACATATTCAAGTACATCAGCTCGTCTCTGCCATAGTTCACATTTTCCATCATCATACAGTGCTTTTGCGTCTTTTCTGAAGTGTCAACAATCTCCCACATTTCATTTAGGGTAACAGCAATTGGTACTTCGACAAAAGCATGGGCGCCTTTTTTCATGGCCTCAATAGCCATGGGGGCGTGAGTGGCCCAATTTGTTGCAATAAAAACAACATCAGGTTTAACTTCGTCTAACATCACCTTCCATTGGTTTTCATCTCCATGATAGAGCTTGATTTTTTTGTGACGTTTGCCGCCGCCGATTTCTTTGGCCTTAGCTCCCCATCTTTCAACGTGATCTTGATAAAGGTCACTTATGGCCACAACTTCGGTACCTGGCAATTGTGCGATGAAACGTAAATGTCCTGGACCTCTAGCACCAACTCCAATAAAAGCTGCACGTACAGTTTCTAATTTTGGTGCTGCAAAATCACCCATATACTTTGCGTTAAAAGCTCTTTCTGGCTGGGCAATGGCCGCATTGGCAATTGTTGGCGCCATCGCAATAGCTGCGCCCGCCAATGATGTTTTGCGAATAAAATTTCTTCTGTCAATATTTTTCATGTTTTACTTTTTAGTGATTATTGCAGAGTATCCCCCTCCACTAGATAGATTTATTTTAAGCTTGGTATTTTGATCCACAGTTTTGGTTGATATTTTGTAATCTTGGGCATTTCTTGAGGCATTAATTCCATCCTTATAGGATTGCATTTCATATTCACCTTGCCCCAAGAATGAAAAATCCAATTCAAAGTCGCGAGCCGTCCAGTCAGTCATGGCACCAAGATACCAATTATTCCCCTTACGACGGGCTACAATTATATAATCAGCAACCGCACCTTCGAGCACCACAGTTTCATCCCAAATGGTTGGTATTTTGGTTATGAAATCAACCGTTTCCTGCTCTTTATAATAAATGGTAGGCGATTCGCACAACATTTGAACCGGCGCCTCAAATACTACATACATAGCAACTTGGTGGGCCCTTGTGCCATACGCCATAGGTTTTGTCCAATGGGAAGCGAAGTTAGGGCCACCGGTCTCATAATCATTTTTATTCATATTAATCATTGCACCAGGTGTATAGTCAATCGGACCTGCAGCCATTCTTATGAAAGGTATTGTGACATTATGTTCGGGGGTTATTATAGCACTCCATTTATTATTTTCATTACCCTTAACACCCTCATAATTGATTATGTTGGGCCACATGCGTTCAACACCTGCCGGTTTAAAAGCCCCATGGTAATCAACCAATAGTTCATATTTTGCTGCTATTTCCGCGATTTTCTCATAAGATTCAACTACATATTGGTCGCTACGTTGCATAAAATCTGTTTTGATTCCCACAGCTCCCCAGCTAGCATACAATTGTAGAATCTTTTCAGGATTCTCATATAATGGTTTCCAAAGCACCCATAATATTATTTCTACATTTTTCGATTTAGCATATTTTATTAATCCTGGAACATCAATGTGTTCATTATCCTCTAATATTTCCGTAGTCGATTTGGTCCATCCTTCATCGAGCATAACATATTCAATTCCATTTTTTGAGGCAAAATCAATAAAATACTTATAGGTTTCGTCATTTATACCAGCTTCAAAATCCACGCCATAAACATTATTGGCGTTATACCAGTCCCATGCAACTTGACCGGGTTTGATCCAATCGGTATTTGCGATTTTAGAGGGTTTGGAGAGTTGGGTGACCAAATTGCTTTCAACAAATGTTCTATCATCATCACTTATAATGAACACA
The DNA here is from genome assembly GCA_024228355.1 of Maribacter sp. GTDB lineage: Bacteria > Bacteroidota > Bacteroidia > Flavobacteriales > Flavobacteriaceae > Maribacter_A. The sequence goes on from JAAETN010000219.1 coordinate 1,906, forward strand.
CGCCATGGGTAGGAACGTTTGCCATTGACTTTTGCAATGTAATCGGCCTCCTCAGTAATGATTTGATTCCTATCCGGGCTGGAGGCTTCATTTGGTATAGCCTTGAGCACATACTTCGGAAATGTTGCATTCATCGTTGTATTATCGCTTTTTTCAAGAAACATGCCAGGATAATTGTGCAATGAAGATTCTGTAAATAATACTTTTGCTCTTTTAGTATCAAACAGTACCGGGAGACTACAAAAATCTCCTGTCGCAAAATCCGATAATCCCTTATTTACATATATCCGTTCATTATGCGAATACATTGATTCCTCTTGAGGAAAGAAGGAAGAAGATCCCTCAGGAAAAGTCAATGTCATTTGTTCATTAATAACTTTCTTTGTTTTGGAACTTTTATCGATAAATTGATAGGCAATACCATCATCGAATGCCCTGAATAACAGTTGGTAATTACTTCTTAGATTTAGCGTTAACTGATTAAAGTTATTTTGAATAGTCGCGTCCTTATTTGGTATTTGAACAGAAAGGGTCTCTTGTACGCTTTCAACATTCTTGTTTCTTAATTTTGGTGAAGCACCTAGGATTCTGTCATTTCCCATATTCATCGAAATAATTGCTTTTTCGATAATTACCTGGCCATTTAACATAACATGCCAAGTTATGTTTTCAGATAATTCTACCTTTAAGTCGAGTTTTCCATTAGGTGATTTAATAGATAAGTCCTGTGCAGTTACAATACCTAATGAAAATATAAAAACCATTAGTATCACTGAAAATCCAGTAAATGATTTCATACGATAATTAAAAAAGTTAATTGGTAAGTTTAACTGAACAAGTTACAATAAAAGCTATCAAAATTGAAATTATTTAGACGGGATATTGTTATGATCAAAACATTGATAAATATGTTGTTAATAATTTATAAAAGGCAATAGAAATATTTCCGTATTTAGAAGCTACCCTATAAATTTCATGGTTTAGAATTTGAAGAAGGTATCCATCTCGTTTTTAAGTTTGGTTCTTTCATGTCAACATCCAATGGAAACATAGGTCTTTTTATTCTCTTATATCCCAAACGCTCTAGGTCCTGGTCTACGCCACCTGGTGTCAAAGCCATTATCCAACCTTTACGCATTTCATATAATTCCGGTACGAGATATCCAATTTTGACCACAATTATATCAGAATCCTTGGGAGTTAGTCCTAAATTCGTAAAATCAGATTCCCTATGGTACGGTTTACGTTTTTTAGTAACAATCACGCTTATACTTCCTATTTTTACAACAACTTCGGTTTCTGCATGTTTATCGCCATGTTCAATACTTTCAATAAGCCCTGATAATAAAATTGGAGGAGAAAAACGGCTGTCAATATCAGCACCAGCTAAGGCGCTGATTTTACCTCCTACGCCCACTTCCATTGCTTTATCCACAAATTTAGGTCCAGGAATAGATGCGTAGATTAGGGATGGCCCAGTTTTAGATTTGAACTCCGGGCGTGCTAAAATTTCCTTTAAGGTCCATGTAACATCACCGGCGCCTCCTGCCGTAGGGTTATCACCCATATCACTTATTATGAAAGGATGTTCATTACTAGCCAATGCCAAGTCCAAACTTTCCTCTAGATCGGCGACTGGGGCAACAAACTCAAATTCCTCTCTGGCATCCCAAAAACTTTTGGCAAGTTTTTCAGCGCCTTGGGCTACATTATCCTTATCATCGCCAGTTACCATGACAACGGCATGGTTTCTTGGCTCATCGGCCCACGCATAGCCAATCCAAATTGCTGCGTCAATAATACCTTCTTCTTTAGTAATAGGGTCTACTTTTGCATATAGGCTCTTACCTGGTTCAATTCTGGTACTCGTCTTTTCACCTGGCAATAATATGGGTACGGGAATCCAAGCTTTATAGGCCGGTTTTCCCTTTCCGTTCTCTAATCTTTCCAAAAGATTATCAACGGCCCTTTTTTTGGATTCAAGTGCATCTTCATGCGGGGCCATACGATAGCAAGTGATCAAATCTGTATTTTGGGCCAGACGTTGGGAAACATTACCATGTAGATCCATTGAAGTTGATATTAAGGTGTTTTCACCAATTACTTCCCTGATTCTAATTATGAAATCCCCTTCTGCATCATCAAGTCCAACAACGCTCATTGCTCCATGTATATCAAAAAATAAACCGTCATATGGTCCATTTTCCTTTAGCATTTCAAGGGTTTTAGTAACAAGGGATTCATAAGCTTTCCTTGTGACGGTACCTCCTGGCAATGCATGACCCCTTATTGTAGGTATCCATGTGGCTCTATTACGATTTACCGAATCCTTGGACATAAAAGGATAAAAAGAGAAAACCTCTTCTTTGATCCTGGCATGAAAGGCATCTTCATGGGTTAAAGCCGGGGAGAAGGTACTTGATTCTATAGCAATGCCTGCTATGGCAATTCGTGGTAATGTTTTTATGTCATCCTCCTTATTCTTCTCATTATTTTTACAACCAAAAAGAAGTGTTATTGCGAAAATGATGGTAAGTATTTTTTGCATACTATTTATGATTTGTGGTGTTGAATATTGAACTGAAACTAAATTAGGCAACAGTTTATATATAGAGCAATTTATTTCAACTTTCGTCGCTTTAAATATGCTTTAGGACAACTTTTCTAAGTTTATTCAAATTTTTTAAAAAGTTTCCATCCTTTAATCCAAAAAATCTCTGAATGGTAAAATAGGATAGCTTCCTTGATGTCTTTTTTTGAGAGGTTTCTAGGCGATTTTTTAATTATTCTTGCTTTGGTATTAGTGAAGTTCAAAGTATGGGTTTCATCTAAATCATTTTCCGAACTGGTATAGAAGTAAATAAGTTTGTTCTTTTCAACTTTCCATTTTCCTTGACCATAAATATTTTCTTTAGGGTGTGACGGATCTATATTTCGATAAAAATGGAATATAAAGTTTCCATCTGGTTTCAAGGAAAGGTTACACTCCATTACACCCGCATTAAGGAGTTCATGTTTAATTCCGTATTCTCCAGCATACTGATCTGTTTGCCCTAGAAGTACCGCATTGGAAATCATTAACAGGAAAAAGGTGAAATATTTCATATTTCTTGGTTTTCGGTGAAAACCTCAAGAATCGTACCTTAATTATATTTAGTATAATTAAAACACTATTTGGTCAATTTAAGAAAATCACTGGCATTTTGATGATAAACCTTATTAAGGATTTGGGAAGAAAGTCCAAGACCTTTTGTTTTTTGACTTCTAATTACCAAGGAGTCTGAACCACTTAAATAATCCCAAAGTCGTGCGTAATTTGCATCGAGTTGTTTGATCTCATCCCCCCGTTCTGTAATTGAAACGGAATCCTCTATAATGGAATTGCCATAATCCGTTCCAAAA
>JAAETN010000220.1 GCA_024228355.1 Maribacter sp.
AACCGCAATCAATTTCAGATTTATTTGTTCAGAATCTTGACTTCGCACCAACACTTTTAGATTTGGCAGGTGTACAGGTACCAAGTGAAATGCAGGGAAAATCTTTAAGAAGAATTTGGAAAGAAGAGAATCCAGATTGGAGAGATGCTATTTATTATCACTATTATGAAGATAGTTTTGGTGCCACACCTCATTATGGAGTACGAACCGATAGGTATAAGCTGATGCATTTTTATGGGTCTATTGATTCCTGGGAGTTGTATGACCTAAAAAATGATCCCAATGAAATGATCAACCTGTATCCAAAATTAAAAGACGACCAATTGGTATCTGAGTTGATGCTTAAACTTGATAATCTTAGAGCGCAATATAAAGACAATTGATGCGTATTATTTTAATAATAACTGCATCTCTAGATTGGAGAATTTGAAAATCCAAAGAATTAAAATTTCTATATTGCTACTTACTTTTTTCGCAAGTTGTACACTAGGAAAAAATAAAAAAAATAATGCAATATCATTTTGATACTACCTGATGACTTGGGCTAAGGGTAAGCACATTATTACAATCCCCAATCACATATTCAAACCCAAATATGCCGACTGGTTTCTGAAGGTATAAGCTCCACACAGGTTGAATCATTCGCTTTTTTGGAAGTCCCATGGGAGATAAGTATAGTGGTACAAGTAGATTGAACATTGTTGACTCAGCCGCCAAAAATGCAAGGGTTGCAAGGAAAGTGACCCCGCATATGTTAAGACATAGCTTCGTGACCCACCTTTTGTAAATTGGGACCGACAAAAGGTATATTCAAATACTTTTAGGGCAAAGTTCCACCAAAACGACCGAAATTTACACCCATGTAGCGAACATGTCGTTCATGGATATCAAGGATTTGTTATCTTAGTTCCATAAGTGGGGTATAATCAATGATGCTATCCAATTTTTGTATACCATATCTTTTAAGGCAGCCATGAAACCAAAGGAAAAGCTTTTAACAATAAAGTTGATTCATACAGCCATTTGGGTATTTTTCGTTGCGATAATTTTTTATGTGCTCTACTCCGGGATTGCAAATGATGTGACTATCTACACTTGGATAGCTATTGCTTTGGTTCTTGGTGAAGGACTTACACTGCTAATCTTCAAAATGTTTTGCCCTCTAACATTGATCGCTAGAAAATACTCAAATTCGGAAAAGGACAATTTTGACATTTTCTTGCCAAATTGGTTAGCAAAGCATAATAAGCTAATATTCACGTCGATTTTTGTGGCTGGGGTTATTATTGTTATTTATCGTTCATTAATAAATTAAAGAAATTACGGTATACAACAACGCCTAAAATTAAGTGAGCTGTTGGTGAAAATGAAGAGTTTTTCCTACATTTAGCTTTCAATAAACAAAAAATAAAATCTGACTCACGGCGCGGCTCACTGGAAAATCGCACCAACCATCGCTGGTGGCTCAATAGCTCCGCCAAATCACAGCCAGGATAGTTGGGGTACATTAGGACCAGCCTATTACCAATGATAAAATTCTTTATAAAAATAAGCCACGACCTTATAGAAAAAACCTGGAAGGTATTTTAAATATGCCATTAGTGAGATTTTACTTGTCGTAATAGGTATTTTAATAACGCTTATGATTCCTGACCAATTTTCTCTTCCTCTTTTACGATTTCCATTTTCCTTTTATTAAAATCCACGAATATTTTCTTGCCCTTTTTAAGGGAGCGTGCTCTAGATACAATAAACCAGGTTAATGGACATACGCCTCCGAATAAAAATACGCTGGCCCCAATTCCTCGTAACCATGTAAGCGATTCAAAGGCAGAACCTGTGATAAATTCATTGGATCTCGCATACCATAGTCCATGATCCAATACGGACTTAAACTGAATGGCCCCTGCTGGAAACAAATCCAAAACTACCATTAGCATTAACCCAACATTGATAGACCAGAATGACAGCCTAACCATATTTCTGTTCCACCGTTCAGGACGAAACAAAATCTTGGAAGCAAATAGCATGGCCGCAAGTGATATATTACCGTAAACGCCCATCAATGCGGCATGTGCATGATTCACTGTAAGATAGGTGCCATGCTCGAAAAAATTCATAATAGGCAGGTTGACGATAATCCCCAAAACCCCTGCTCCAAAAAAGTTCCAAAAATTCATCGCAATGAGGAATAAAAAAACTTCTGGGAAAGCAAATTCCTTAATGTTTTGTTTTGAGTCGCCATTGCCATTTGATCCATTCAAGGACATTCGTGGCATATTTTTAAATCTCCATGCCTCCACAGTCAGTAAAATGAGGGGCACAAATTGAAGCGTAGAAAAAACACTACCCAAGGCCATGGTCGCTACCGGTTTTGCATTCCAGTAAAAATTATGGGAAATACCCAGTAATCCTGTACCTAAGAATAAAAGCGTGGCAATATAGACCACTCGAATGGCCGCCTGACGACTTACCAAGCCCATTAAAACCATTAAATAACTAACAATAACGGTTACAAAGACTTCAAAAAATGCCTCTACCCACATATGTATGACCATCCATCTCCAAAAATCTGCAATCACAAAATTCGTTTCTGGTTGGGCAACAAAACCCGATAGGAAAAGAAGTGGAATACCAATTACAGAGTACATGATCCAATTTGGTAGATTCCAAGGTTGCCCTCTAATAAATGCCGGTTTTGCCCCTCTATAAACGATATAGCCCCAAAGGATGAAAATAACCATTAATAGTACCTGATATAGTTTTCCGAAATCGACAAATTCCCAGCCTTGGTGCCCTAGCAAATACCACCATTCTCCCAACAATCCTTTTGGCCCTAATACCATACCCAGTAGTGAACCTCCTACCAAAACAAAGAGAAGTACGAACAATACGTTTACCAAACGCAATTGTCCTTTCACTTCGCGCTTTGCCATAATCGGAAGTATGAATATGGAAGAAGCGATCCAACAGGTGGAAATCCAATAAAGTGAAAGCATTAGGTGCCAGCTCCTGGTAATGGTAATGGGAACCTCGGCAGATATATTTATTCCTACAATCCCCAAGAAATCAATGAACTCGTTCAGGGTCACAACACCACTCAATACTTGAATCAAGAAAAGAAGAATGGCTACAAAAAAGAACTTAAAGGAAGCTCGTTGGGTTTTGGTGGGAGTAAATTTATTAATTTGATCAAAGGTTAAAAATCCGGAAACACCTTGCTTGAAAAACTTATTGGGCAATTGATTGTATTGCCCTATAAAATAAAGTACCACACCACAGGCAAGAACAAAAGCCAAGAGACCAAGGACACTCCACAAAATTACCGGCGATGTAGGATTATTTCCTGCATCTGGATCATATGGCCAATTATGGGTATAACTAAATTCTGATCCTGGTCGTTTTACACCACAGACCCAAGCTCCCCAAAAGAAAAAATCACTCAAATCTGATATTTCCTGTCTATTGGAGATGTACCCCTGTGGTGGAAAAGATTCAGAAGTGTTCTCATCAATAAAAATATTTGTATAATACGTTCTCAATCCTTTTAGGGCAAATGCCTGCGCATCTGTTAAGATGACAATATTCTCCTTCTCATTATACCTGTTTTCCTTGATTTCCTCCTTTATATTCTCCCCAATTATTTTTAATTCCATTTCCGAGAGTTCCCTGCCATTTTCCTTTTTAAATTCCTGCGCCCGGAATTCGGCCATCATCAAAACAATTTGATGCAGCGCTTCAGCAGTATAATCCGGACCCCGTTGGGCACCATCCCCAAAATAGGAACCGTATTCCATTAAAGCATATTTGTGAAATACCTCTTGACCTTCTTCGATGGTTACCTTAGTGATTAGATTTTCACCGGACGTAGTTTGAAAACCGGTCATGGGAGGGGCATCGTTATAGGTTTGGAACCCGATCATTCCTACTCCAGCAAGGCTAATGATAAGAATGAACAATAGTGGACCCCACCAGTTTTTGGTCTGCATAAAATAATTCAGGCTCCTCTTTGAGCCTTTGTTAAATAAATTTTCATCATTCATAAGATTGGATTAATTAGCTGTTCATTGAATTGATCAATCAGATTTCCGATTACATTTTGTCGTTTTAGGCCACTGGTATTAATTAAAATGAACAGTTTGAATAATAACTCACAAAGGAACATATGGGGAATTTTATAAACAATGTTTAATAATATGGGGAAGTATGTTATAAAACATATTTACCGAAAGTCTCTTCAATAATCAAGGAGGAGACATCGATTTTACACCGTAGGTCGGATAGGAAATTCTAAATTAATGGGATAAGAAAATGTACGTTAAGTTAAATCGGGGTTCATCTAAAGACCAAAAACACTAAGGTCTTTCAAACCTTTGATATCTAAAATTTTTATATCACGGCGGTTTACTTCAATTAAATTTTCTTTGGTAAAGGAAGAGAGTAACCTGATTGCATTAGCAATTGTCATATTGGAGAGGGCAGCCAAATCTGCCCGTTTTAAGGAAACATTTAAAATACCGGAGTCTGCATCTGCACCATATATTTCATAAATCATAAGTAGGGCATCTGCCATACGGGCCCGTATATGTTTTTGGGTTAGGTTATACAGGCGTATATCCATGTCACTTAATTGCTTGGTCAAAAAACGAATGATCTTCATAGCCAGTTGTTCATTGTTGGCAATCACTTTAAAAAAATCTTGTTTGTCAATGATACAAACAGAAACATCATCAATCGCTATGGCCGAGGACAAATACGTATCGCCGTTCATTAAAGTTTTAAAACCAACAAAATCAACAGGCTTTTTTAACTCAAGGATTTGGTCGGCACCTATCATTCCACTTCTCGTTATTTTTACTTTTCCTTTATTCAAACAAATAAGCCCCAAAGATTTGGTACCTTCTTTACAAATGGTCTCATTTGTTTTATAAGAAACCGTATATCTGTTATGGTTCAACGTCCTTAGTTCTTCATTACTTAATTCATTTAAAAGCGAATGGCATCTTTTGACACAATTCATACAGGTGTTCTTGTCTTTAAATGAGGCATTGATATGATCGACTGAAGTGGACATAAACAGTTAATAGAAAATTATTTAGCGAAGATAAGAAATATGGGCATAAAATAGCTTGCTCAAACAGCGAAGTCCCAAATTCAACTTACTTACCAACCTTTACTGGATAGGGAAATTGATGAAAACTTTATCATGCTTATTTAATACCGTATAAATGCTATTTCCTACTTTTATAGTCTTAATTTTACAGGAGAATAAAAGACTCTGATTGTGGAAATTTCAAAATCAAAAACCTCACTGCGTTCTTCTTTTTTATTCATCTTTATTTTTCTAGCTCTACGGCCGTCTCTAGCACAAAATGATTCTATTCAGGAAAAGAAATTGAATTTTTTTGCAGATACACGAATACGAATAGAGGAAGATTGGAATGTGCGTGGAGCAAATGCCGTGTTAAACGAACAAAGAACAAGAATGAGATTTCGTTTCAGGTTTGGCTTTAATTACCAATGGTCTAAAGAAATTAAATTTGGAGCGAGAATGCGATCAGGAGTCCCTGAAGATCAGCAGTCACCACACTGGACACTCGGAAAGGAGTTCGAGGTCTATTCCTTTAAAATTGACAGGGTTTATATCAAAGGAGAGCACAAGAATTTCTGGTGGTGGGCAGGAAAGAACGATTATCCTTTTTGGAAACAGAACGAACTGTTTTGGGATGATGATGTAGTTCCAGAGGGTATGAGCTTGGGAACAAAGATATCCTTAGGGGAAACGTTAGATATGCAACCCGTAGGAGGAATTTTCATAAGCAAGAGTGCCGGTACATTTTTCAAGGATGATGGGATTTTTTATGGAGGCCAGCTTGCCTTCATTAAAGAGTTTGAGAAATCAAGAGGCACGTTTTCTTCTGGCATTTTCAACTTTAGGAATCTCCTCGATTTAAATCAAAAACCCTTAGAAAGAAATCTGAATTATACTTTATGGATGAGTAGTGTCCAGTACAGGATGAACTTAAAGTACCCACTTACTGCAGGGCTGGATTTTGTTTATAATTTGGAGGATTATTCCTCGGTGGAATGGATAAGTAATGCGGGTTTGAAGGACGAACGGACAGGTTTTGTAACTTCCCTATCCCTCGGATCAACTGATCAAAAGGGAGATTGGCAAGTAGGGTACCGCTATGCGCAGATAAGAAAGTATTCAGTTGTGGATTATTTTGCTCAAGACGACTGGGTATCCTGGTCCTTTCCCGATGGTACTCCTGGAACCAGATCAAGTAATTTTCAAGGTCACGAAATCCAGGCAGCCTTTGCATTTGGGCCTGGATTTAATGTGGTTACCAGATTGTATTTAGTACAAGGACTAAAGAAGAATAATCCTTCAGATATAAGTCTCGAGAGTGCTAATAGGTTTAGGGTTGATTTGAATATAGGGTTTTAAGTTTAGTATTGTGTGTCGACAAAAGTGGTTTAAACAAAATGATAGCTCTTGAATCATTGGATTTTCATCCTGCCAAAGTATCAAGACATATTTTTCTTTTCCATTCTCCTTTCTTTTCAAAAAACCGTATTCATAAGCAACATGTTCAATGGTTCGAATTCTGTATTTCAGCTTGTGTCTGTTAACAAGCAAAAGTCATTTTTTTTATTATCACCAACTCTACAAGTCTTCTTATAATTGACCATCATTATTTTAACGATATTTGAATATAAATTCTAATATGAATATGTATGCCTAATAAAAAAGTGAGTTTTTGGAACTCGATTGTCATAAAATCCTCCTTGCTTTTTACGACCATAATTATCATTGCCTTATTTCTTTTGGGATACTTAATAAACCGAAAATCAACCAAGGTCATTTACGATTATAGTCAAAATCAAATCGTACATGTATCAAGTCTGGTCAAACAATCATTTTATTCAATGTTGAACGAAGTTGCCAACGATATCGCCATGATTTCAAAAAGCCCGGCAATTGATGATTATATCGACAATCCCAATATTAAGAATTATAAAGTACTCGAAAAATATTTCCCTATTATTCTACAGGAAAAACCCGATTATTTTCAAATCAGGTTATTGGATGTTGCTAATAAGGGTAAAGAAATCATTAAATACGAAAAAATTAATAACCTCATAAAAAAGGTTTCTTTAGACAAGCTTCAATACAAAGGAGGGAAAAAGTACTATAAAGAGGCAACAGCTTTAGATGATGAAAGTTATTATTATTCCGAAATCAATTTAAATGAAGAATTTGGGGAAATAAGTATACCACATACCCCTACGCTCAGAGCTATTGGAAAAGTTTTTAATAACAAGGGCCAACTAAAGACATTGCTTGTTATTAATGTTGATGTTTCAGCTTTTTTTGAAGAAGTGAACCAAATTGAAAAACAAGGAATAGAAACCATATTGGTGAACCAAAATGGCGAATATAAATATACAAATGACTTTTCCAAATGTTTCGGAATGCAGCTCGGCACCAAGGATGCCTTGGAAAATGACTACGAAATTATTTTGAATGAATTTTTATCGGAAACTGACAGGAACGGTATGTTTTCAAACCATCAGAACATACCTTATTTGTACTATCTTGACGAGGTGCCCTATTCCGATGGTATACATAGTCTATATCTTATTACATTGGCCAGTAAAGAAGCAATTCTAATAAATGTAGCTAAGATCAATCGCGATTCTTTGGTAATGGTAATCATCGTCTGCCTATTCTTTTTGGCCATAATCTATGCATATTCCAATTTCTTTTCCAAAAAGTTAACCAAAATCACTTCAGCCATTAGCGATTATGAAAAAGGGAATGCTTCAAATGATCATTTGGTTAACGTTAAAAAGCGAAAAGACGAAGTTGGGATTTTGGCCCGTTCATTTTCGACCATGCGAAAAGAAATCGATTTCCGCGTTGTTGAACTTAAGGAATCGTTAAAGAGGGAAAAAAAAGCTGTTGCAGAAAAGAATGAATTTTTGCAAAACATGAGCCATGAGCTTCGGACTCCCTTAAATGCTATTTTGGGATTGACCCAACTCCTCCATAAAAACAAACCATCATCCACGCAGGTGCCTATAATTGATTCTTTACATAGGAGTACTAGCAATTTAAACGGATTGATGCATGATATTCTTGATCAGCAGAAGCTTATGACGGGTCAAATAACCCTTCATCCCGTTGCTACAAATATCTATGAACAATTACAGTCGATAGTTTCTAATTATCGGTTCGAAGCCATACACAAAGGGTTGCAGCTCAACTTGGTCGCCCCCTCCGAATTAAAGGAAAAATACTACTTGATCGACCCGCTGCGGTTCAACCAAGTCGTTACCAATCTACTTGTGAATGCACTAAAATATACAACCGTGGGACAAATTGAGATTTTAGCGAATTTACAGGAAAATGACAATATCCGTCTGACCATTGACGTCCGTGATACGGGTCAAGGAATCGATGCCAAAAACCTGCATAATATCAAGGAGCGCTTCTTTAGGGTCATCAATGAGAATACATTAAGAATAGACGGATTTGGATTGGGGCTATCAATAGTAAAAAAAATAGTTGATCTATTTGGAGGTGATTTAAATGTGACATCAGAATTAGGGAAAGGCTCCATCTTTAATTTTAGCATCCCTATTGAAGAGGCCCCTTTCGATTCTTCTACCGTTTCAGAGGTTGTAATTGCCCACCCAAAACTTATCGGAGTATATGGTATTTTGCACATAGAGGATGATGCCCCTTCCCAGCTTATGATCAAAAACACCCTGGAATTGATGGGTATTTCTATAGTTCAGACCAATTCCATCCATCAGGCTTTGAAGCTTTTAAGCAATAACCATTTTGATCTAATACTTACCGATTTAATGTTGGATGCCGAACTAATTACAGAATATGTGAAGAAAGATCTTTCACAATATGGCATTCCAATAGTCATTACCTCTGCTTTAGAACCGTTAAAATTTAGAAAACTTGGGATTGATTATTTACAGAAACCCATTGATTTGGATCAATTGGCAGACAAGGTAATCTCAACCATTGGAAAAAATGAATACGATGTTCCCCTCTTGAAAAATGTTTATGAACAGTACGATAATAGGCAAGAAAAAGTCATAAACTATCTAAAACTCCTGTTGAGCGAATTTGATCATTACCTTTTGCGATTCAATGAAGTGTCAAGATCAAGAAATCAAAAAGAATGGAAGGCCATTAAGCATAAAATCGTAACACATATCAACACCTTAGAACTGACACGGCTTAAAGACGCATTGCCAGAAAAAATAGAAGACTTAAACCAGGACACATTAAATATGCTTCTCAATCAGATAAAATTTATGTTATGCTATTTCAGAAACGAGCTTCGTATCAACTCAATAAATTAATCTTGCGTACCAGATCGTTTTCGTAAGTGGAACTAATTGGGATTTCGTGATTTTTTATTTTAACGTCCCCACTCGAAATACTATCTATTTGCTCAATATTAACGATATAGGAACGATGGGTTCTTTGGAAGTTTGAAGATAATTTTTGTTCTATCTCCTTCATGGTCATGATTGTCATTATTCTTCTGTCCTCAGAGACAAATTCAAGATAGTTTCCCGCAGATTTAATAAATAATACTTGATCAAGTTCAACTTTTATAAAAGAATTACCCTCTTTCAAAAAAATCTGACCTTTTTGATCAGGTCTATTTGATATTTTTTGCCAAGTCTTTTGTACACCTTTAAAAAACCGATCAAACGCAATGGGTTTCAACAAAAAGTCTACAATTTGATCATAATCATATGATTCATATCCAAAATCCTTGTTGGATGTTATCATTATTACGGCAGTTTCTTTACTAATTATGGAAAGAATCTGTTTTCCACTAATATCAGGTAAGTCATAATCCAACAGTACCAGATCGAAATTATTTCGACCAATTAGATTTACCGATTCGAAACCAGAATTGGAAACCGTTACTTCCGTAATCAAATCCACTTTTGAGCAAAAATGCTCCAGTAAATCGCAAATCAACGGATCATCATCAACAATCAGACAGCGCATAAAATCTTATCATTTGATTTTAGAGTTTCATCATTTGAAATCAGCCATTCATCACTTCCCGCAAATTGATGTTTACCAACTCCCTAATTTAAGCCTAAAATTACGATAAATATCATAAGTAACGGCCAAAGAAAATGAGTGCTAAGAATAAAAACATAAGGTTGGCATTGGACTCACCTATCTTTTTTGGGATTGTAGGTTTTCAGTGGTCCAATGGTTTTATTAAAGCGGAGCAAATGGAAGACCTACAAGAACTTTTAAAGCCAAACCCTACAACATGGTTCAACCATACTCACTACCAAATGACCAAGGACCCAATTGCTGATGTATCGTGTTTCTCTTGCTATGCTAACGAACATACCAACGGTGTATTTGAACTTGCACCCAACTCAAGACCCAATCTTGCAAGGTTGCGCATAAGGACACGGAGCATGAGAGGAAATTATAACTTGGAAAAAAAATCATCAAGAGCATATTTGCTGTGTCTATAACAAACCGAAAAAGCAATGCATTATGGGCATTAATATAAAACAGCTTTTTAAAAAGTCTAATTTATTGAATGGATTGGCCGTGAGCATTCTGCTCATAGGCATTTTCATTTCATTGGTTAGATTGAACGGTCAAGAAACGATACAGGCAGCTGCTACTCAAGAAAGAGAAAATTGGATTCGAAAATCATTAAATCCGATTGAGAACCCGGATGTAGATTCAAGGATTCAACCTGATCGATTAAAACCACTAAGGGTAATTGTTTCAGAAAACAACAAAAGAGCATATGTCACCCTATCGGGAAAAGAAATTAATCCAGGTTCCGAAGTTGCTATAATCGACATTGAAAATGGTAAAGAGTCAGGAAGAATAAAAGTAGGCAGTGGCCCTTCAGGAATAACACTTCACCCTACAGGTCGATGGGCGTTTGTCGCAAATCGTTTCTCAAACTTTATTTCTGTTATTGATTTAGAGGCTGATGCGGTCATTACTGAAATTCCGGCTCCTTACTATTGTGAGGAAATACTTTTCTCCAATGATGGAAGTACAGCTTATGTATCAAACTTTTCAACAAATCAAATACTATTGATTGATCTTGATTTAAAGGTCGAAAGCTTATCTGGGCAATTGCGAAATATTGGATATGAACAACATGAATTTGTTGGAAAATCAAAAACTAAAAAAAACAATAAGGAAGTTGATTCTATTGATTTTTCAAAACCATCGATAAATAGTATTATAAGGGGCAGCTGCGGTACAGCAGAGTGTCACTTGTACCAGATTGGAAATTTTTACTCTGGCCCCGATGTTGAAAAGGCTTATAAAAGTGTTCTTGGGCATATTTTTCCCGGAGATACGATAAATAGCCCACTTTTAAAATCTGTTATTTCCGAACAAGACGGAGGTTGGGCCGATAGGGTTGATGGACGTCATCATGCCGGAGATGTTGTTTTTGAGGAGCTCAACGACAATGCAGATTTTTTGAATTTAAAGAGATGGATAGCAAAATTGAAGGTAGGTCCTGGAATCGAGGTTGGCGATAAGCCCAGGGACATGATACTATCACCAGATGGCCAAACACTTTTTGTGGCAAATACCGGTTCTTTGGATATTTCGGTTGTTAACCTGCAAGCGTTAGAGGAAACTCGACGTATTTATACACGTTCCCCCGTCAATGATTTGCTATGGGTAAAAGATCGTATTGTGGCAGCAACTCTCGGGCTAGGCTCTGGTCATCCAAAAAAACACCATCCTGGTCGCGAAAGCATGGATAAAAACGATCCAGAAACGGAATTCACGTTGTTTCGTGATTTGAAAACAGGTAGACCTTTGCCATTAAATCAGCAAAAGCCACTTGGCCCCTACGACGATATTGACGGAACTGCCCAAGAGAAGTTCAGGGATATAACAAATGATATAATCATTTTTGAACCTCAGGAAAATAATGTGGCGGCATATAGTGCAACCGATCATTTCACTCGCTATACGTCAGATAGTTTTGAATCATTGATGGGTGACAAAAAAGGTGACGTACCCAAAGAACTTATGAGGGTAATCGGCGCCTTTCCGGAGCAAATGGCAGTACATAACAACCACCTTTATGTCACCATGTCCGGGACCTTCCAGGTCCAGGAATGGGAAATCAATTTTGAGGCACGACCCTCAAATCGGCTTATTCCAAAACGGGTGTTCAATACAGGTTATAAACCAAGCGGTATTGCGGTTGCAGAAAATTCGCTGGTGATTGCCAATCAACTTGATGAGACCCTCACAATAATTTCCTTAGTGGATGGTACGCAACGAAATATCGCTCTCAAAAGTTCCCATTCTCCTTTTCCATCAACAGATTTTGAAAGAGGTGAATTTTTTGTGCAAACAAGTATTTTTTCGGTAGATCAAGATCAAAGTTGTGTGCATTGTCATTATCGTGATGCTTCAGATGGAAAGCGATGGAGTGTTAGTCAAGTAATGGGACAAAGTCGTGCTGGGGAAGAAAGAACAGGAGGTAGCAGGGAAATTCCAGATATTCGGGCACTTTTTCACAAAGTGCCTTTTTTCATTGAAGGAACCCTTTCAATGGATGAAGCTTTAACTATGATGATGGAACACAATCCCTTAGTTGATTTTCAAAACAACACTCCTGCCGGTGACTTTTCCAAGATTTTCGCTGACAAACAGGATAAAACGAGCCAGTCAAAATCTGCAGATGCCCTTGTTGTTGCTACTGGTAAAAAATGGAAAAACGCCCAGGTTGAATTGGCTGATCTTGTGGAACGTCGTGAAGCGTTTTTCAAAAAGCAATCTCAAAAGTACTTTGGGAATGAATTCTCTTTTAGAAAAATACAAAAGCTTATTGGGGATTATCAAGGTGGCGAACCTCGTCTCTTACCAAATCCGAATGACCCAACGGATCCGATGGTTTTACATGGAAAGGAATTATTTGAAAATCCTCTTGTGGGATGTGCTGGTTGTCATCCGGCACCAAGTTTTACCGATAAGGTTAATGTATATAATCAAAACAAATCTTTCCCTCCCTTAGTAACCCCCACTGCAAGAGACAATGTTCATACGTTGATCAGCGCCGATAGAATTGATTACCTCAATGGCTATAAACGTTCCTGGGACACAAATGACACTGGCCGAATTGAAGAAAGGGAAGGTTTCTTTGCAGCTCCTTCATTATTGGGAATATGGGCACGCCCTCCTCGATTTCTCCATCATGGTGGTGCAATAAGCCTGCGCGAGGTTGTGTGCACACCAGGTCACCCGGCGCTGCGACCCCTACCTACGACGCGTATTATCCCAGAAAGACCGGACCACTGGGAAATAGGTTTGAACGAACTTAATGGGGTACCCGACACGCATGGTGTAACTTCCCATCTATCCGTTTGGGATATAGAATGTTTACTGAAATTTATTAATTCCATCAACTAGGTATTCTATGATAAATAAGAAAAATATTAAAAAACCCTTTTGGATCGGCATGATCATATTGATACTATTGCTGGCTGGAGTGTCATTAAATATGCTGATAGAAAGTAATCCATTGTTGGATGAATTCACTTTACCATACAGTTCAAAACAAACGTTTGCCTCTTTCAATAAAAATGTGGTTCCAGTCCTTGATAAACACTGCTCTGTATGTCATGGAGTTGATGGGGAAAAATACCAAAACATTAAAAACTCATCCCAAAGTTCTGATTTGCTACGGTGGCAAGTCGGTGTTTCGGGTAGTATTGAAACCATTCAACAAAGAAGGCAACTCTATAATGATCTTCTTCAGATTAGTACAGATTCCAATAAGAATAATTTGGTCGAATATAACATTCATCCGATAGGGAGCCATTTGCTCAGGGCAGGTTTAGCAAAAAGTTATTCAGGAAGCAAGCATCACGAAATATTTAATTCACCTAAAGACAAGGATTTTTTAGCTTTAGAACAATGGATCGTGAATATTAATGCTAATGAAACAAAAACCAAAATTGAGAAAAGTGAAAGTGAATCGTTTTTCTCCGAAAAGGTAGTGCCTGTTTTAATCCGTAAAAACTGCTTTGGCTGTCATGGACCAATGGCATTTAATGATCTTCGGTTAGATCCTGGTATTCCAATGTTGAAAGATCTGTTTACCCAAGAAATGCATCAACACAATCGAAAGGCCATGCTAGGAAAAGATACTCGAATGGTACACCTGTCCGGTGATATTGAACAATCTAAGCAATTACTCAAAAACATACCTATTGAACAAGGTGGGATAGTTCACCTAGGGGGAAATAATTTCTTTGAAAAAAATGATCCCGATTATAAAATCCTTCTTCGATGGCTTGAATTGGAAAAAGAAGAGGTTCAAATGAAAGCCGGAATGGCTCTTGGACAAATGAATGGCATAATTTATGTTCAACGTCCGGTTGCATCTCCAGAACGTTTTTTTGAAGATGACATTTTCCTTCCTGGTGCGGATATTCTATGGTCTAATAAGGGTAAGATACAAAACCTTACTTCATCCTTACATCCGGAAGGCCCTGCGGATATTCGTGCTCCTGATGTGAGTTATGATGCCAAAAAAATTGTCTTCTCCATGCGAAAAAGCAAAAATGAAGCTTTTAATATATGGGAGCTAACACTTGAAAATGGCTCTGCTCGACAAATTACTTTTTCCAGTGATCCAAAAATACATTTCAAAGATCCATTGTATATACCTAATCCAGAGAATGGTATTGCAACTGATCTGGAAGGCGTTTCCATATCCCTCGCATCAAATCTTTCAGGTGAATACTGCCAATCAAGCCCAGAAGCTATTCTTGGGGAAGCGGAAGATGGGAATTTGAATAGTATTGTTGATCAACAACGTACAGAAAAGGCAGGGACATTCAAGAATCATACAATCACAATTGTTAGAGGAACCAATAAAGGGGAAGTTCGAAAAATAGTGTCCTATATTCCCGGTAAGATAAAGGTAAATAAGCCTTTTTCAAAACCTTGTAATTCTTCTACCCACTATGAGATTGATACAAAGGCCAGAATGGCTCCTAAATACGATCTGTATAGAATGAAGCTTGCAGAAAAAGGAAATGAGAAAAAAGTATTTCAAGAAACCTTGAACCAAATGACCTATTCTGTGGGTCAGATACGAAGACCAACGATGAGATCGGATGGTGAAATCATGTTTACAACCTTACGTACGGGACGTCAGGATGGGAGAGCGTTTTTCAATGGTGCCCTTTTTCGAACCCACGTAGATGGGTCTAACATGCATACACACAATGGCAATAGGTCCGGTATACCAATATTTGCCGATGATAGGGAAATGCCAAATGGGCTGGAAGTTAGAATAGGAAGGGATGCCGATTCTTACTGGGGAGGAATGCTTATTCTTTCGGATCACCAGTTTGGTCCATCAATTGAAAATAACAATCCCACAGATAATCTGGATCATCCTTACCAAAATGGAATACCCGAAAACTCCAAAGTGCGATTTGTTCCAGGTTGGATATCAATGGACACATCAGTAGGATATGGCGGTGTTTCATTTGGTGGAGCTTACCGAGATCCATATCCCTTACCGGATGGTAGCTTACTTGTATCCTATGCAAAAGGACCCCTAGATTTGCATGACCCGAATGCAAATCCGAATTTTGATATTATAAAGCTAAGTCCAAATCCTGCGTTCCAGACAACAGATGGATTCAATTTTGGAAATGCTAAACGGGAGGTTATCATTTCAGGAACTGGCTCCCAATTATGGCCGAGACCAGTTACACCCAGATTGAAAGAATCAGTTCATAAAAAACTAAAAAACGATCAGGATTTATTTGGATTACCCAAGATGCGAAATGGATTTACCCAATATCCGGATAGTATAGCATCGACCTTACAAGTATCAGATTTAGTATTGTTAGAGGCATTCTTTGAAGACATAACTCCGGTTGGTGAAAAACATATGGCATCCGAGGATGTGAAATACGCACGTGTAATTGGAGCACAGCCCCAATACGAAGGGGATTCGGGAGCTGTTAAGCGTTTTGTAATAGCAGAAGTACCTATAAAGGAAGATGGTTCTTTTTATGTTCAGATACCTGCTAAAACCAGTTTTGATATTCAATCCCTTAATTCTCATAAAATGGCTTTACGCACTCCAAATCGTTGGCTTTATTGCCAACCTGGTGAAAAACATTCCTTGTCAACCCCAAGAAATTTGTTTACTCAAAGTTGTGCAGGATGTCATGGTAGTTTAACAGGCGCCAAAGAAGATGTTACACGCAGACCTGATGCGATTTCTGGTGCCTCACGAACTCTAAGCTTCTGGGATGAAGAGCAGCAGAAAGCTATGTTGCCCTCTAATTATTCCGAAGATATAGAAACCACCCAATTTATTTCATATGAAAAAAACATAGTGCCTATTATAAATAAAAAATGTATCAGGTGTCATGATGAAGGAAATAAATCCAACAATGTTGATTTATCGCAAGAAAACGGCTTTGATTCCCTTCGAAGATTTGTCGAACATCAAGAAGCATTAGCTATCAAAAGTAATTTGATTGAAAAATTGTTAGGTAAAGAGTTTCTAGCACCGCAAAAAAACCAAGAAAATTTAACACACCCTTCTGAAAATCCACTTAACGAAGATGAAATGTTGACATTCATTCGTTGGATAGATTTGGGTGCAATACAATATTAAGAGGGTAAAAACCATGAATAAAATGTACTATTTTTTAACAGCATTCTTTATCCTGGTCATTGGGTTTTATATTTCCCATTGGGCAAATAAGCCCATTCAGACCTATACATCTATTAATAACAGTTCAAAAAATTGCATGGAATGTCATAACAATTCCCTTTCACAAGATGCATGGAAAGGAATACCTTCCTGGCATAATGAAAAGTTTTCCAATCCCATATTGAATTCTGAAAATCGTGAGGAGCATCGTCGTGTAGCACATAGCCATCAAAACGAATGCATGACCTGCCATTCATCTAATTTTCAGGCCAAATGTGCAAACTGTCATATACAAACTGAATGGTAATTATGAAAATTCCAAAGTTAAAAAACCAATTACATTCGCCTATTCAAAGAATCCGTCTGCCTGATTCTATCCAATTACAGATTAATGGATGCATACCTTTAGTTATAACAGGAGATGTCGTAGCTGCGGGTTCCTTAATCGCAAAATCGGCCACGGTTGGCAATATTGAAAGAAGTATTCATTCTCCATTCAATGGAAGAGTTACTTCTGTAAGTCATAGTACTGTGGACATTGAAGGTGATTGGCCAAATGCTCAAACCAGTGCCGCACATTATGAAGCAACCGGTATTGAAGCTGACAAAATTAGGGAGAGCTGCCGTATGGCGGGGATTGTGGGAATGGGAGGGGCCATGACTCCTACCCATCTTAAGCTTATTCCTCATCGCCCAATTGATACGGTACTGGTAAATATTTGCGAAAGTGAACCATTCTTAACATGCGACCATCGCGTTTTAGAAGAATATCCCCATGAGATTGAGTGTGGATTGAAATTGGCAATGACCGCAGTGGGGGCAGAAAATGGTTTGGTTGCCCCAAAAATAAATAACTACACCTCGGGTTATGAACGTTTTTTAGTGGAGGAAACTTTAGGTCGAAAGGTACCTGTGAATCGTCGCCCAACAGATGTGGGGGTATTAGTACTTAATTTACAAACCGTCCGTGCCCTTTATCATGCCGTATTTGAACAACGTCCCTTAACAGAACGGGTAATTACAGTTGATGGTGATGCCATAAAACGACCAGGGAATTATTTAGTTCCCATAGGTACCAAGGTTGGTCATATTTTGGAATGTTGTGGCTGGGATGAGAATATTTCAAAGCAGATTATCATAGGTGGACCAATGATGGGTGATAGTGCAGATAAAAATACACCCATCACAGCAGGGACAGGAGGGGTACTTGCGCTTACATCAGAACAAACGGCTAAAGTTAAGGATAACCCATGTATACGTTGCGGATTGTGCATGGATGCTTGCCCACTGGGATTGTGGCCTGGGCAAATGGATCGAAACCCATCAGCAGACCTTCTCGCTTGTATTACTTGCGGGGCTTGTCAATTTGTCTGTCCTGCCCAGCGCCCTATTGTAAAAAATATTCAAAAGGCAAAAAATGCCTACCTTCAAAAATCTGATTCACTTTGATGAAATTTGCAAGAAGCATTACGATAATCTTACTGCTTGTGGCTGCTCTTGTTGAATGGGCGGTGAATCAAAAAAATGCCAATCATATTATTGCTGAAAAACGCATAGGCAAATGCGAAACTGTCCAATTTCCAGGGGCAGATGCTTTTCAATCTTCCAGCAAAACAGCAATTATTTTTAAGTGTGGCGGCTTTCAAGGACCAATAGAGGCCTTGTTCGTACTATCAAACAATAAGATTGAAAAATTAGAGATTTTAAAATCGAACGAAGGTTTGGATAAATCAACATTGAACAATCCTGATTTTTTAAAATCCTTTGAGCAAAATGTGCAAGATTTACCGCTTGATGTAGATGCAGTTTCAGGCGCAACTATTTCAAGTCAAATTGTAATTGATGAAATGAATCGACATATAAAGGAATGGAACAAAAAGAATGATTGATATAAAAAATTTACCGAAGGATCCAACGGTTGGCCAAGTGCACTCGAATTCCGAGTATTTATGGATGATTGTTGCTTGCCTACCCTTATTATTCCAATTGCCTTCATCTGATGTCCCCATATGGGCTATTGGATTGGCATTTGGAGGGTGGATTGCAAATAAACATCCGTTGCGATGGATTGCCCTGGCATGGCTCATCT
This sequence comes from Maribacter sp., assembly GCA_024228355.1. Lineage (GTDB taxonomy): Bacteria > Bacteroidota > Bacteroidia > Flavobacteriales > Flavobacteriaceae > Maribacter_A. The sequence goes on from JAAETN010000220.1 coordinate 18,850, forward strand.
ATGTTTTCTTACCAACAATGCCCTTCCTTCTTCTTGCTTGTTGCGGTGTACTACTAAGAAATTGGCGAGATTGTTTATATGCCGCATTGTTGGGTTCTGTTCTTTCTTTTATCCATATTCCCAGGGAACTGAACAATATGGGAGCAATATTGATCATCGTAGGTTTGATTTTAATTATTTACAGGAAAGTAAAATCATTTATTAGAGCGCAAAATGAGACCAATTGACACCCTATTTATTATCTTGGTTTTTAGTTTTTATCTAAAGAATCCCAAACAGAAGTACATTATTTTAATACTTCCGATTTTAGCTTTTGCAGTAATTTTTTTTAATGCTTATATCCCCACCTCAATAGCGCCCTTTGTGCTTCCGATATTTGCAATTCTAGCCTGTATTATTAGTCTTGAGCTTTCTCCAATTAGTTTGTTATTGCTTTTTCCTGAATATAATAATTTGTGGGAGGCTTTGATGATTCCCCTATTTTGGTACATCATTACCCGATTAATAGAAAACTTGAATACTAGAGTTAATAACGAATACATACCTTCCTATATACGTGGCTTCCCTATTCGTTTTATTACCCTAGGGATTCTTTATTATATATTTTATCCCTTGTCATATCTATGAAACCAGGCCCATTTATACATAGCGGGTTTACTACCCAAAGGTTAATGTTCATTACAACATTGGCAATGATACCAATGGTGGCAGCATCTATCTGGGAAAATGGCTTTGATGCGATGATTCTATATGTTGTATCTATTTTATCTGTTTTTTGTATGGAGTTTATTTGCCAACGTCGTGTCATCTTTGAATATAGTGCGCTCATAACGGCAGTACTTCTCGTGTTAATGTTGCCTGCAAATGCTCCTTGGTGGATTTCAGTAGTTGGTGCTATACTGGCAGTTGGAATTGGCAAATATTTTTTTGGAGGTTTTGGTCAAAATATATTTAATCCAGCTGTATTATCACGGGTGTTGCTTATGGCCCTTTTCCCCGCCATTTTTATAATGCCTGAATGGACCGTTGATGGTGTTTCCGGAGCGACCTTACTTTCTAAGGAAATTGGTGCTTCAATGCCATCTTTGAGTTCTTTGTTATTAAGTTCAAGCCCGGGTTCTTTAGCCCAGGCAATGCCCATAACTGTGTTGTTGGGGGGAGTAATTCTTCTGGTTTATAAGTTGATTGATTGGCGTGTTCCTCTTTTTTATTTGGCCACCATATCTTTATTATCCATACTTCTTCCCGGAAGTGAGAAAATTTTAGGTCATGTCCCCTATCTGCTTGGTAATCCACTACTGCATATAATTGCTGGTGGTTCACTATTAACTTCATTTTTCCTTTTGACAGATCCGGTCAGTTCCCCTTTTTCTTCAAATGGCCGGGTTGTTTATGCAATAATTGCCGGTGTTTTTACAATGATCATAAGGTACTATACACCATACCCGGACGGTGCGGCATTTGGGGTTTTGCTGGCAAACGCAATGGTGCCTACGATAGATAAATATATGTTGAAATTAGAGGCATCTGTCTTTTGATCTGTCGTGTAGTCCAATAAAAAACAAAGTATGGGCAGTAAATTAATTGTTGGGATAATACAGCAACCGAAGGTTTCTTTAAGAGCTTAAAAGTGGTATGGGTGCACAAACACAGCAATACCGTCAGACCTGAAGAAGAACTTTCTTTTTATCAATAGAAAGAAACTTGGTACAACAGAAGAATATTTTAACGATATATGAGTACAAGGAAAATAAAAAACCCTGCAAATCAAACGATTAGCAGGGTTTTGGTACGCCTTGAAAGGCGGTTCGTCGGGGTGGCAGGATTGAACTGCCTATCTCCTATCCCTTTAAATTCAATTCTTTCAGTACTTTTTCTAAATCTAGGTAACCGAATGGGTAACCTTATAGATGACTTGATTTGGTTTATTTTGGGTAAAAGTAATAAATCTGTACGCCTAACAAATAACAAATCGGTTTAAATTTTATATCCATGTATTCCGAAAGTTGATATTGCGATAAACTTAAAATCCAATGGACATTAGTCCGTATGGGCTCAAGTCCCATCTCTTGTACAGTTTAATAAAAACCAAGGTTTTCAACCTTGCTTTTTTGCTCTAAGGATATGACAAAACTCCTTTGCCTTATGTTCGTGAAAAAATTGAACACAAAGCAATTGACTTTTTCTGTTGAGACCAAAAACGGAATATATGTAAAGTCATCTACTTCAAACAGCACAGCACTTTGGTAAGCACCTTCACATACGAAAGACGCTATTGACTTTAATCATTTGGTCGAATTTAATATCACAATCAATAATATTGTTCTAGGAGAATTGAAAGAAATTATCTTCGCTTGAATAGTGTTAAAAACGATATTCAAGCCTTTTAACTAATATTATTTAAGGTTCATCTAGTATTTAATAAGTTTAGTAAGCATAAAACTAATTTTGATTCCAGACACTAACTAAATGATTAACTTATAAAATTGGATAAATAAATAAAAATAAGGATGAAATCAATGAATGAAAAGAATAGTCAATAAAAAACTATAACATTAATTTATTCTTCTTAATCTATTGATAATCAAAACTTTTAACTGTTCAAATTTATTGGATTTTATCACTCAAAGTTCTTGTTAGCAATCTTCTTTTTAAGTGTGCGAACAAAATATTAGTGATATAACAAGTCTTTAGTTGGTCTAATTTAATTCGTGTTAAACTTATTTTATTGTTTAATATAATAATCCAATAGAGGATTTTAAAAGCTTTTGTTCATGAATTCAAAAAATAGATTCATACTAATAAATCTGCTTGCATTTGAATTTATTTTATTGAATTTTGTTTTGATTGTTTTCCTTTTTTTCAGAATACCTGAATTTTCATTAACTGATATAACTTTTCTTACCAAGGTCGCTGGACTAGGAGTTATTTATAACTTTAGTTGGCTGTTCATTATTCTTTATATAAGGGATAATGAATTCTATTTTAATCCTGATTATGGATACTTTAAGAGTATCTTGACTTCGACGTTTTTCTTTGTAGGGTTTGTCTCGATGTTGGTGATACTGCTAAAAATCAGGTACTTTAACCGTTCTACCTTTATTATCCCGATTTTTATTTTTTCCTATCTAAATTTAATCAGTCACAAGTATTTGTTGAGATATTTAAAAAAAAGGGGCTCCCATCTTTTTTCCAATACCTTACTCGTAGGTTCAGGTTATAATGGATCTAACCTAACGGGTTTTATAAACGCTATGGCCCAGTATGGCTATAATATTATAGGTTACCTTGAAGATCAAGTTGAGAGACCAAAAAATGCTTTAGATATGAAAATATTCGGCGACCTCAGCGACATGTCAAGGGTTTTGGCTGCCAATTCCATCGATGAAATTTTCATTGCCATGTCCGACATGGAGCACAGGAAAATTATCGAGTCGGTAAAAATTGCTGATAGTTTTGGGGTACGTGTTAAACTAATTCCTGAGAACCCGCTCCTTATGTCAAAAAATTATAAGGCCGTTACCATGGGAGATCTTGCTGTTTTTAAACTTCGCCAATCTCCGTTGGATAATTTTAGCTTGACTATTTTAAAACGTCTCTTTGATTTTTGTTTCTCCTTGTTTTTTATCATACTGTGTGCCCCATTATATATACTCATAGGAATATTTATATATCTAGAATCCAGAGGTCCAATTTTATATACCCCTTATCGGAAGGGTGAGGGCGGTGAAACCTTTAAATGTTATAAGTTCAGAACCATGTCGGTCTGTGATAATCCCTTGAATGGTACCAAATCAACGATTGTCAACGATCCAAGAATAACCCGAAATGGCAGGTTCTTAAGAAAAACCGATTTGGATGAATTACCACAGTTTTTTAATGTACTTAGGGGTAATATGAGCATAATAGGTCCGAGACCACACAGAGTCAATTTACAGATGGATTTTAGAAAAAGTGTAAATGACTATATGGTAAGGAGTTATGTTAAGCCCGGAATTACAGGGTGGGCACAAGTCAATGGTTGGAGAGGACCTACGGTTACTGTTGAACAGAAAAATCAACGCATAAAACATGATTTATGGTATATAGAAAATTGGAGTTTCTGGTTAGATATTAAAATTATTTTGCGGACTATTTTTGGTAGTCATCGTAAAAAAGCGTTCTAATAAAATTAGCAATAAAGTAAATGTCTTAACTGGAATATCGGATTCCGGGATTTGCAGAGAATCGATTAAAGGAATACTATAAATGGTCACTTTAAATTGCCACGAAAATGAGTAAAATTTTAAAAGGTCAAATAGATTACAGTTTGTATTTTAATAGTTTAAATAGAGGTAAACCTATTTGTTTAAAAATGAATAAGTTATTTCTGCTTTTTCTGTTTCTATCTTTATCGTCTTGCTATACCTCGAAAAATGTAGATTATTTACAAGGTAATCAGAGTGATTATAACATACCAGTCCATCCTACTGTATATCTGGTCCAACCAAATGATGTCTTGAATGTTAGGGTACAAAGCAGGGATCCTGAACAATCTAATTATTTTAACTTAAGTACTGTTGAAGATACACGGATTGAAGCAAATCCAGCATCTTTGTTTCTTACCGGCTATACCGTAAATCAAGATGGCAAAATAAATCTTGCAATTGTTGGTGAACTTAAAGTAAGCGAACTTACGGTAGAAGAAATCCGTGATCTTGTTCAAATCGAAATAGACAAATATCTGTTGAATGCCTTGGTCTCCGTAAAACTTACCAGCTTTAAAATATCAGTTCTGGGAGATGTTAAAAATCCAGGCACCAATTATGTTTATAATACGCAGTCTACCATATTCGAGGCACTTAGTGCTGCAGGTGATTTGAATTTATCCGCAAAGCGGAAAAATGTAAAATTAATTAGACAGATTGGTGACAAACATGTTGTAGCAACATTAGACCTGACCCATCCTTCAATTATTCGATCTCCATACTATTTTTTGCATCCTAATGATGTGATATATGTAGATACATCAAAACAAAACCTTGCGAATAACAATATCCGAAATAATTTAGGAATATTTTCACTTATTTTATCTGCGATATCCACGACTATCCTAGTATTGAGTTTTACCTCAAATTAATTTAACCCGATAAGATTTTGATACATTTAAATAATGTTACCAAAATCTACCCAGTTTTTTTTATTAGTGTTAATTAAATTACACAAAAAAGAATCAAATGATTTACAAGAAGATAAATATTTACGGGAACTTTGTTCAAACCCAAACCAAGAAAACTAGATTATACAAAAATGAAAAATGAAAAAGATACACATATTAATACTCAACAAGAGGTTAATTTGAAACAATTTTTCCAGAAGGTCTATAAGAACAAATGGCTTTTCGTTTTGAGCATTGGTTCATTTTTGGCAATGGCAATAGCCTATATCTTTCTGGCCACACCGAAATATGAAGTTTCAACCTCTATTTTGATCGATGCTTCCGGAAGCAACAGGGCCCTAGGTGAAAGCAAGTACATCGAAGGCGGAGTAGGATTAATCGAAGTTGAAAAAAACCTCTACAATGAAGTGGGCATCATAAAATCTTTTAGCCTTATACGCCAAACAGTGGAAGATTTGGGTTTTGATATTACCTACTATTCCGGAAACTTGCTAACGAAAAAAGAGTATTATGGCTTTTTTCCGATTGATGTAACACTCACCGAGGCCAAAGCCCAGCTCTATGATGTTCCTTTTGAAGTAGATATCCTTTCAAATGAAAAATATAAATTAACGATCGAGGGTAAGAATTTTAAGGTTTTACACCCAAAAAGTGGTTCAACACGTGAAGTAAAACGAGATTTTTCTTTTTCTAAGGAATTCGCATTTGGAGAAGTGGTCAGCCATGAATATTTCTCATTCACAATACACAAACCGGATTATGATTTTAACCTAGATGATGATACTCTTCGAAACCTCAGTTTCGTTGTACACAACCTTGATGATGTTGCCAACAAATATCTTATAGGCCTTAAAGTCAATAATATTGACATACAGGCGAGTATTTTTAAAATAGTTTCTTACGGAGCCCATGTAGATAAAGAAGTTCATTTTCTCAAAAGACTAACAGAAAATTACGTACAGAATAAACTGAAATCTAGAAACGGAATTGCATCGGGTAAGGAGGAATTCATACGAAATCAACTTAGGGAAGTATCGGATTCTTTGGCAAGAATCGAGTTGCAACTCGAACATTTCAAAAAAAACAAAAGGGCACTTAATTTAGGAGTAACAGCAACCAATGCCTTGGGCCAAACCTCGAATTTACAAGCTGAGAAGGCGAAAATTGAACTGGATATTAAATTTTACAATTCACTAATTGAAAACGTCCAAATGAATCAACACACGGATGATTTTGTTATTCCGACTTCTATTGGTATAGAGGATCCTATGATAAATGCAAACCTTGTAGAGCTTAAAAACTTATATGCCGAAAGAGCAAAGAAAAAATTCTATTTGACCGGCACCAACCAAGAAATGAACATCTTGAACCAACAGATCAAAGCATCGACCGATTTATTGCTGAACAATATGCGCAATGCCATCAAATCTTTGGTGTTTGCGCAAGAAAGAGTTATAAGTCAACTAGCAAGTTACAATGGGGTAATCAATTCTCTACCAGAAAGAGAAAATGCACTACTTTCAATCGAAAGGCAAAGTACTTTATACGGTAATCTATTCAATTATTTAAGTCAAGAGTTGGCTAAAACGGGTATCGCCAGAGCAGAGAGTACTTCGGATACCAGGGTATTGGATGAGGCAAGAATGGCAGGTGATGGGCCGGTTGCCCCCCAAAAATTACTGCTTTTGGTATTGGCCTTTATACTTGGCACTATGTTTCCTATGGCATGGCTTACCTTATTTTCCAAGGACGAGACCATTGAAAGTATCGAACAGATTTTTTCAAACAGTGATATTCCGGTGATAGCCAGTATCGCGCATCACGACCCTGAATCTTTAAATTCAGACTCCGAGCTTTCGCTGTGGAAAGCAAAGGAATCGTTTCGTTACTTAACTTCAAATTTGAAATATGTAAAGACAAAAGAACAATGTGTTGTCTTAGGAATAACTTCTATTTTTCCTGAAGAGGGCAAAACATATAATGCTATCAACTTAGGCATAACTCTTGCCGAATCAGGCAAAAAAACTATTATTATCGATGCGGATTTAAGAAAGCCTAGTCTGATCAAAGGCATCAAGGGTAGCCAAGGCAAGGGACTTACGGACTATTTAGACGGAGATATTGTTTTATTGGATGATATCATTCATTTTCATGAAGAATTAAACACCTTGCACTTCGTTCCGACCTCGACGGTGAACGGCAATGTTCATAAGATACTTTCAGGACCTAAAATGAAATCACTTTTTCTATATCTTACGGAAAGATACGATTATATCATCTTGGATACCCCTCCAGTAGGTCTGGTATCTGATTTTCTACTTTTTAGAGATTTGATTGATATAAATTTATTCGTGCTTCGAAGAAATATTGCCAAAATTGGATTTTTAAAGGATATAGAGAAGCTGATACCGCAAGGTAAAAAGAAGAAAAGTTTTATCATTTTCAATGATGTTCCGAAGAAAGATCATTACTATGGATATGAGCAGAGTTACGGGCAAAATAAAGAAAAACAGTTGGTCACAAAAGCGTTATCGACATAAGCCTTAATCCAATACAAAGGTTTGAATTATCCAAAATGAATGCTCAGCAAGAACTGTGATATCCAGATAATATGAATGACTACTCCAAGCTATTTAACTTTAAAATAGATGAGGCACAATTGCCCTATTTCTATATCTACTTTGTCATTGCTGGTGTCATTGCGTTATATTTACTTGTTAAAAGTGGTTCAAAACATAAGTTTGAACTATTTTTTATGTCGTTCTACTTGTTGACGGGTAATATTAACGAATTATTGACGATAAAAATTCCCGGATTCAGCTTTTTCGAAATTCAGCCAGAAAGGTTACTTTTTTTTATATTATCATTTTTTATAGCAAGAAAAATGTTTTTTTCTAAGGAAAAGCTACAATTTTCTTTCAACAAAAGCATCCCTTGGTTCGAAGTTGCACTATATGCCTATGTGGTTATGCTTACGGTCTCGGCACTTTACAACATCTCAGAGACAGGTATTGCAGACGCTGTATTAAGTATCTACAATGCCACAGCATTTTTAGTCATTATGATATCCATTAGGTTAATGGCAGATAAACCTTCCTATGACCTCATCGGAAAATCGATCATAATCGGTGCCATGGCGTCGAGTTTAATAGGTCTTGTACAGTTGGGTATCGACCCATACTTTCTGAGAATAGGCGATAACCGGGAAGCCTTCGGATCCTTTTTAAGATCAAATGGTATATTTAGCACCGAATATTTCAATTCGTACTACCTCATCATCGCAATTGTATGGACGTTGACCACAATTAAAAACAATCTTTTGAAAATTTCATTGGTAGCCCTTTTTTCAATAGGGGTGATATCATCGTTTCAGCGAATGAGCTGGGTGATTTTGGCATTAGTTCTCGTTACCTATTTGGTTTTTATCAAGAAAATGGCTCTTGAAAAGCTTTTTTTTACGGGTTTGGCCTTGATTGCCATAATATTATCAATTTCTATCTTTTATTATCAAGACCTAATGAAGAGCTCTTTGGTAAAGGAAAGGCTAAGTGAGCGGGTCGATAGCCGAAAAGGATACTATGCCATGGTTCTTGATAATATCGGGAAAAAACCTGTTTTCGGGTACGGCAATCTCAAGAATGAGGTCTATTATGTGAATTTGATGCGCATAACAGGGGATAGAGACAGGGCAACGGCAACCACTGGAGATCTTCATAGCGGTTATTTTTCGGCACTTTTTTTATACGGGATCCCAGCGTCAATTTTCTTTACTTTGTTTGTAATATTGTCAGTGCTTTATTATTCAAAATCTTTTAATATTGATCTGTATTTCGTTCTGCCTTTTCTAGTAAGTATCCTATATATGATCGGTAATCTGACCAACAACTTTTTATTTCTAAAATATATTTCAATTCTCTACGCAATCCATATTGGGATTGGAATGGGAATGAATCAAATAGAAGAACGATTAGTTTCGAAAAATTAAATAGATGATTCCATTATTGTACTTCTATCCGAACCTATGAATATAGTAGAAAAAGCAAAAACAGTTTTGTTTAAAGGAAACGCACGATCTGTTCGGGCTAAGAAGAACGTATTACTCACCATAATCATTAAGGCCCTCGGAGTATTGATTGGTTTTATCTATTTCCCTTTATCGTTAGATTATTTGGGTAGCGTAAAATTCGGAATTTTTCTCATACTTCTTTCGATAGTCGATTGGTTTTTGAATTTTGACATTGGCATTGGCCTAGGATTGCGCAATAAGTTTGGTGAATCGGTTGCTAACAATGATGAAGAAGAGGCAGTACGCTATGTGAGTACGGCTTACTTTGCATTGGGTGCCATAATATCGGTAGTAACTATTGTACTTCTGATTCTTAATTTTACCCTACCCTGGACAAGTTGGTTGAATATTACCCCGGAACTGGCTGACGAGGTACGGTTACTTGGTGCGATTATTATCGTTGCCTTCGGTATCCAGTTCATTGCACGTAATATTTACGAAATATTCTATGCCATGCAAAAAATGGCCTATGTTGAATTGTTTTCATTTCTAACAAAGTTGTCCTTTCTTATATTGATAATTATAATTCCTTTTATAGTGGCGGACTCTTTGCTTCTTTTTGGAGCCGCTAAGTCCATGACATTTGCGTTAGTTCCTCTGGTAGTAGGATTGTATTTTTTTAGAACTAAATTCAACAAATACCGCCCGTACCTAAAGTACGTGAGACTTGATTATTTTAAGGGTCTTTTTTCCTTGGGGTTTAAGTTCTTTGTGATTAAAATCTCAATGCTCATCATACATCAAACCAATAATATTTTGATTGGGAGCTTTGTTTCCTTGGAGGCGGTGCCTCAATATGAGGCAGCATATAAATATCTTTCCATATTTATGCTGCTATTCGTTATTCTTAATAATCAACTTTGGCCATCCAATATCGAAGCGTATGCCAAAGGTGAGATAGACTGGATGAAAAAGGCTATGAACACCGTATTAAAAATTTGGATCGGAACCGTATTCCTGGCCATAATAATGGTTCTGGTGTCTCCTTTTGTATATAAATTGTGGTTACAGGAAAATCTTGAAATACCTTTGACTATTTCAATAGTAGTAGCAGTATCCATAAGTCTTACCACTTGGGTGAATATGTTTAATATTGTGTTAAATGGAACCGGTAAAATTAGGCTGCAAATGTTTGCTTGGTTATTTGCAGCCTGCATTAATATTCCGGCATCTATATTTTATGTTGAAGTGTTAGACCTTGGAGTAGTAGGTATCGTTTTAGGCACAATCACCAGTCTAATACCACTAGCAATTATTTCCCCAATTCAAGTGAATAAAATTTTATCAAGAAAGGAACACGGTATATGGGCAAAATAACCGATTAATAAAAACCAAAGGCGTCAATGGCCATGATATGAAACTAACTAAAAGCATCCAAAATTAACGCATTATGATCAGGACAAAGGTAGGTGGTGTTATTTTTTTTATCTGGTGTAGAAGAATATAAAACCTGTCTTGGGCTAAGGGATATAATTGCAGTTTGTAATAAGATGCTATTTTAAAGGAAAACAATTGACGAGCTATTAGTTTAAATAAAATATTTTTTAACAAATTTAACTTCCAACACTAATATGTGCGGAATATGTGGTAAACTTCATTTTGATTTAGGGCAACCCGTTTTTCATGATGACATTCATGAAATGACTAAATTGATCGAACATAGAGGTCCCGATGATAGTGGGTATTATTTGAAAGGTAATATTGGTTTAGGATTTCGAAGATTAAGCATTATTGACCTTGATAACGGTCATCAACCATTGTCAAATGAAGATGGAACAATATGGATTGTCTTTAACGGCGAAATATATAATCATCTCAGCCTGCGCCAGATGTTAATTGGTAAAGGGCATAAGTTTAAGACAAAAACGGATACCGAAACCATTGTTCATCTTTTTGAGGAGTATGGGAATGAATGTGTCAAACATTTGCGGGGTATGTTTGCTTTCGCCATATGGGATGAGAAGAACAAAAGATTATTTTGTGCAAGAGACCGTTTTGGAATAAAACCATTTTTCTACTTCCTTGATAATGATAGGTTTATTTTTGGCTCTGAAATAAAGTGCATTTTGAGTCAAATAAATTCATCCTCTACCATTTCACTTTCAATGTTAGACCAGTATTTGGCATTTGGTTATTCATCTGAAGAAGATACCATTTATCAAAATATTAGAAAATTAAAGCCCGCTCATACATTGGAAATACAGAATGGTGGTAGATTCAAAATCAATAGATATTGGGATATTCACTACCGACCTGATTACAGTAAAACAGAAGACGAATGGTGTAAGTTATTGGACGATAAGCTATCGGAATCTGTTAAAGCTCATATGATAAGTGATGTGCCTTTAGGAGCGTTTTTGAGCGGAGGAATTGACTCTAGTGCGATGGTTGCTTTAATGTCGAAACATTCAAATTTACCTGTAAAGACATTTTCTATTGGTTTTAAGGAAGCAGAATTTAATGAATTAAAATATGCAAGAGAACTAGCAAGTAAATATCAGACAGAACATCATGAGCAAATTGTAGAGCCAGAATCCGTTAGTATGTTGCCCAATTTAGTGGATATGTACGATGAACCATTTGCCGATGCTTCCGCTATTCCAACGTATTTCGTTTCCAAATTTGCTAGGGAATTCGTAACCGTAGTGCTCTCAGGCGACGGTGGTGATGAATTATTTGTTGGTTATAACAAGTATCAGAGAATGAATAATATGCGAAAGTATAATGTCTTACCTGATTCAGTGAGTAGGCATTTTTGGGGTGGTTTGAATAAAATGATACCGAATGGTGCCAAAGGAAAAGGAGCCACTTACTATCTTTCCAAACCTAAAAATAGTTTTCCCGCTTTTCACTCAATTTGGCAACAAGCTGAGCGTAAAAAACTATTTAAAAAGGAACTTTGGGAAAACATTAAAGAATCCCCTGCTGAAACCCGAAGAATTGAATGCTTTATAAATTCTGAATCGTCCGACTTTCTATTTAATATGCAAAAAATGGATATGCAAAGATATATGGTTGATGGTATTCTTACCAAAGTGGATAGGGCCAGCATGCAAAATTCCCTTGAGGTTCGAGTGCCCTTATTAGATCATGAATTTGCAGAATTAACCGCGCTTATCCCCTCTGAATTAAAATTGAAAGGCAATATAAAGAAGTATATCTTTAAAAGGGCCATGAAAGATCATTTACCTCAATCTATTATATCACATAAGAAACAAGGTTTCAGTGTTCCCTTGAAATCGTGGTTTAAAGAAGACCTGAAGGAATATGTCAATGATCGACTAATAAGTACAAACGGTCCATTGTACGATTATTTAGAACCTGCCTATGTGCGTAAAGTAGTCAATGAACATCATGGAGGAATGCGCGATTTCAATGATAAAATATGGTCTTTGCTATTTTTAGATCAATGGCTTTCTTCACGTAACGAGTGAATTTGTAAAAGTGGTTATTAAAGGAATTGATTTTTTCCTCAATATCAACCTAATTCTAAAAAAAATGAAAATCGAGCCAAAGTCAAATCTAAATTACTCGAATATTATTCTGGAATTTGAAAGCCCCACAAGTGTGAGGAATAAAACACACTATTTGGTCGGGTTCGTTTTTTTGGTGTTGAATAAGATTCGTCATAAACTGCAAGGTTATAAAAGTGCGAGAGGTTTTTCATCCGATTTAATAGAAAAAGCATTGGCCCATGATCTGAGCATTATTACTAGATGGCGTGATTATCTTAAGAAGTATACCGAGACAACTAATAATGATGTTTTTAAAGGTAAGAAAATACTGGAATTAGGGCCAGGTGCAGATTTAGGTGTAGGCTTACTACTTTTAAGTGAAAAAGCGAAAAGCTACTCCGCTATCGATGTTCATAATTTAGTAAAGGCAACCCCACCTGCATTTTATGAATATCTATTCAAATATCTTGAAAAATCGGATATAGATACTAATATTGAAGAACTGAGAAAACAACTTGATTTAACAGAAGGGGAACGAAATGAAGGGTTGAATTATCACTTCAGAAAAGATTTCGATCTTTCCTTATTTCCTGACATGCATTTTGATTTAGTTGTCAGTAATGCCGCCTTTCAACAATTCGATAATCCAGTAAAAACAATTTCGCAATTGAGCAAAATAGCCAAATCGGGAGCTAAGTTTATTGCGTTGATCGATTTAAAAACACATACAAGATATTTAAAAACTAAGGACCCATTAAATATTTATCGCTACAATGATTTTATATTCAAACCCTTGAGATTTAAAGGTTCACCGAACCGAATGCGACCCTATGAATATGAAAATGCACTGAAATCACATGGGTGGAAGGATATTAAGATTTATCCTAGGTTGCAATTGAATATGGATTATTTGCCGAAAGTAAGTCATACGTTGAATAAGAAGTTTAGGGATGATAGTAACCAAATGCATTATTTAACCGTAGTTATCTGCGCTACCAAATTATAAACTATTGTAATATGACTATTTTCAAAAATATATCTTAATTGATAAACGTGGTTGACACATTATAACTTAGTATGCGAAAAGAAAACCGACATATAAAAGAGCACATCGTATTTTTAGGCGAAGCAGGTTTCCCCGTGGGATTGGCGGCTTTAATAGGATAACTTTTATGGCTAATGGGCCTCTATATTAATGTTACATGGTATCAGTAAATGAAATTAAATTCTTAATTGATGTTCAAATAAATCTTTCCGAAATGACCAATAAAATTGATAAACCTCTAAACGTTGCTTGGCTTGGTGTGTCAGGTTTCCCATTTGGGTTAGCCGAAATTCAAAAAACAATTATTTTAGGTGATGCACTTGTTAAAGTCGGTGTTCAGTTTACTGTGATTAATCGAAAAGGAGTTTTCGAACAAGATCAGCATACCGCCATAAATGCGGCAGGAGAGTTTAAAGGAATTAATTATGTCTATGCTTCCGGAATAACATACCGTCCAAAGAATTTTTTTATAAGAAACTTCATGAAAATCAAGGGAACCTGGAATGAATATTGGTTCTTGCGAAAAATGCATTCAGAGGATAAATCACTGATAGCCATTGTTTCTAATCTTAACTTTTTGCAGTCCTTCTTGTATCTAATTTATGGGAAAATCTTAAATTTTCCGGTAATATATCTCTATGTAGAGATGTCCTCTAAAATGCAACACAGAGCTGGGGCACTAACAAAGGTTAATGATTACCTGTTCGATAAACTTTTGTTGAAAAGAATGAGCGGAGCTTTACCGATAAGTGAACTATTAATAGAAAATTTTCAGAAAATAGCACCAGGTAAACCCATTTTGAAAATTCCGACAATTTGCGATTTTGAGTCTTTTAATGTTTCCAAAAAAAATACAACTGAATCATATTTCCTATTCTGTGGGGCATTTGATTATCGCGAAATAATAAATTTCATTCTAGACGCCTTTAAATTATTGGATGATTCCTTAAATACAAAATTGTACCTAATCATAAGTAAAGGAAGCCCAAAGCAGTATGAGGAGTTTAACCAATATCTAAAGGACAATAATTTAACACAAAAGACCAAAATATTTTCAAATATTCCATTTTCTGAGTTGGTTGATTTATATGTTAACGCATCTGCATTACTTATCCCTCTACGACCTACCAATCAGGATGCAGCACGTTTTCCGCATAAAATTGCTGAATATTCAGCAACTGGAAACCCAATTATAACGACTAACTATGGTGAAGTCACATATTACTTTAAAGATGGGGAAAACGCCCTGGTTGCTAATTCATATAATAGTTCAAGATTTGCAGAGAAAATGAATTTTATTATTGAATATCCTGAAGAGGCCAAGAAAATTGGGCAAAAAGGAAAAGAATTGGGGGTAAAAGAATTTAGCCATATTAAATATGGTCAAAAACTAAAAGATTATCTTCAGAGCGTTGTTTTAAGAAAAGACTAATAATAATTTAGCTTCCCGCCATCAATAACCTACTATAAAATCAAGAATCATTATAACTTAAATTAACGGTTGTAAGCCTCGGAAACTTGTATATTCATTTGTTCTAAAATCCATGGGTACGTTTTTTCCATGCCGGAACGCAATGATTCTGAAGGGCTCCAGCCCAACTTCTCTCTAATAAGTACATTGTCGGAATTTCTCCCTCTAACTCCCTCAGGCCCTGGTATATTCTTAATTTTGACATTTTTCTTAGCAATGTCCATAATCAGTTTGGTCAAATTATTAATTGAAATCATTTCCTCCGATCCTATATTTACCGGACCGGAAAAGTCTGATTCCATAAGTCTAAGAACGCCATCAAGGCATTCATCTATATAAAGAAAGGACCTTGTTTGTTTACCATCACCCCAAATTTCTATTTCTCCGCCTTCGATGGCTTCCGCTACCTTTCTGCACAAAGCTGCGGGCGCCTTTTCTTTTCCACCGGTCCAAGTACCTTGTGGCCCAAAAATATTGTGAAATCGTGCTATGTGGATCTCTATACCATAATTTCTTTGATAAGAGAGATACAACCTTTCACTGAAAAGTTTTTCCCAACCATATTCGCTATCCGGCGCAGCGGGATATGCAGAGTCTTCGGACAACTTTGGATTGTCAGGGTCAAGTTGATTGTATTCCGGATATATACATGCAGATGAAGAATAAAAAATCTTTTTTACATTCTGGACCCTTGCCTCCTCGAGCACATTCAAGTTGATCAATGCCGAGTTATGCATAACTGCGGAGTCATTATCACCGGTAAAAATATATCCTGCGCCTCCCATGTCCGCTGCCAATTGAAATATTTCATCAATATTCTCTACCACTTTTTTGCAGACTATTGGATCGCGCAGATCTCCCACAATGAATTCGTCCGCGGGAGAAGTTGAAAACTCATTTTTTTTCAAGTCACAGGCTCTTACCCAGAAACCCATTTCTTTTAATTTTTTAACGAGATGACCCCCGATAAATCCACCTCCACCACAAACTAAAATTCTCTTTTTCATAACTAGTTTATATTTACATTTTGATATTATAAATTAAAATTTATTAAGTATTCTTGATGATAATAAATCTACGAAAACATCTTTATACTTATGACCAAAAATAAAGTAATTTTATTAGTTTTTACATAATATTATCGTGGTTATTTGAATCTGGCTTGGTACGATTTTGTAATTTTAGCAATTAATATTCAAAAATAATTTCTTGGAATAAATGATATTGGCTAAATAATCATTAGCATTCCGCTCCTGAAGCTCAAATCACTTTTTGGCCATCATTTTAAGAATAAGATAAATGTGCGGAATAGCAGGAATTTTCAATTTTGATTTAGATAGAAGTATTTCCAAGGATGTGCTAAAAAGAATGGCCGATACCATTGCTCATAGGGGACCAGATGGAGAAGGTTATTTTATTGATGCTTTTGTTGGATTGGCACATAGGAGATTGTCAATTATTGATCTTGAGGGTGGGAATCAGCCTATGTTCAATGAAAGGAGGGATATCAGTATTGTTTTTAACGGGGAAATTTACAACTATATAGAGCTTAAATATGAATTGATAAAACACGGGCATTCATTTGTCACAACTTCTGATACCGAGGTTATCATTAAGGCTTATGAGCAATGGGGTTTCGCTTGCCAAGAAAAATTAAATGGAATGTGGGCCTTTGCCATTTGGGATGCCAGAGAACAGCACTTGTTTTTGTCAAGGGACCGGCTTGGTGAGAAACCCTTGAATTATATGCTATACAAAAACACCTTCTTATTTGGTTCTGAAATAAAGAGTATTTTGGCCTACACCGGTGATTTAGAACCCGATGATGAAATGCATGAATTGTACATGTTTTTGGGCTATATTCCTGCACCGTACACCTATTACAAATCAATTAAAAAACTTGCTGCCGGTAATTTTCTAGTTGTCAAAAAAAATAAGGTAAATGAACATACCTATTGGGATTTGCCAGATATTAGTGAGAATGATTTATTAAAAGATAAAAAACAGGTAACTTCCCGATTGAACGAATTACTCTATGACTCGGTAAATATTAGAATGAGGAGTGACGTACCTTATGGTGCTTTTCTAAGTGGTGGTTTGGACTCTTCTTGCATAGTATCCACTATGAGCGAAATATCCTCACATCCTGTAAAGACATTTACGATTGGGTTCAACGAAAAAGCTTTTGATGAACGAGATAATGCCCGCATTATTGCAGACATGTTTCGTACAGAGCATACTGAAGAAATAGTTGACAAGTCATCACTAGAACAATCTATTCAGAAGGTGTTGCATCATTTTGATGAGCCTTTTGCAGATCCAGCGGCAATACCAACTTCCTTTTTGGCAAAAAGTGCTAGCCAGCATGTAAAAATGGTCCTGACAGGAGATGGCGGTGATGAAGTTTTTGCTGGCTATTCTAATTATCAAAGCGAACTTTTCGCCAAGAAATATCAGAATAGTATACCCGGATTTTTAAAAAACGTTTTGCCAGGTATGGTAGGTCTTATGGCAAGTGTTGTCACGGGAAATTCTAGATATAAGTTGAACAGAATTAAAAGAGTACTCGATTCTTTTAATGTTTCTTTCGATGAGCGGCTAATTACGAAATTTGTAAAAATTCCTCCTAGCGAGATGAAGTTATTGATGAACAACAATTACTATCCTATCAATGACTTCATATCTTCTACTTTGAATAATTGTAAATTAAAAGACCCCTTTTATCGTTTGAATTATTTTAACCTAAAAATTTCGCTTCCAGACCAAATGCTTATCAAAATCGACAAAACAAGTATGGCCAACTCACTTGAAACACGTGCACCGCTATTAGATTATCGCATAGTCGAGTTGATGTACCAAGTAGATAAGTCGTTGAAAATGCCCACTTATACCGACAAGGGCGTAAAACATATGCTAAAAAGCGTCATGAAAAATAAATTGCCGAACGAAATCTTGAACCGAAGGAAACAAGGTTTCGAAGTACCGTTAAGAGAATGGTTTAAGGATAGGGTATTTGAAAACGTGCTAAATTCAACTAATTCTTCGATCGCACTTAATAATACCATGATAAAAAAGTTGATAGAAGAAAATAATAAAGGCCAGTTCGATCACGGTACTTTGCTTTGGAGAATTTTATTGTTGCAAAGATGGATGGAACAATCTATCGCCTTGCCAACGCGGTTAACACTTCCACTATGACGAAAAGGAAGAATATTTGTATCACAATAAACTCCCTTGCTCGTGGCGGTGCAGAAAAACAAAGTTTGCTTTTGGCCAAAGCGTTGAAGGCGTATCACAATACCACGGTTGTAATAATTAATCCCCAGCCTATTTATGAAACGCATCTTAAAATGATTGCAAAGGAAGATCTGAACCATATCTTTTTGGCCAAGAATCCCGTAAAAAAAATATTTGGGTTTACCAGCTTCCTTAAAACACGAAAAATCGACATCATTTTTTCTTTCTTGCCAACAGACACGCTCTGGGCGGCCATTTGTGGTAAGATTTCTGGTGTGCCCCATATTTTGGGTGGAATTAGGAACAGCCATATCCCAAAGTTTAAATTTACGGTGCTTAAAACAGTTCATAACCATATCCTTGACTATACAATAGCCAATAACTTCTCTGCCTACCATTCCGCTATTAAATTTGGCTTTAAAGAAAGGTTGCTAGTAATTTTCAATGGTATAGAGATTAGGACACCCCCTAAGACAAGAAAATCCAACAATAAATTGATCTCAATAATCAGTGTTAGCCGATTGGTTCAACAAAAGGACTTTAATACCGCACTAAAGGCAATAGTTGAACTTAAAAGTGCACTCAAGGGTGACTATGAAATAAATTATAAAATAGTCGGCAATGGCCCCGAACTGGAAAACATTATTGCCTATGTTGAAAAGTATGATCTTAGCAAGGAAATAGAACTGATTACGAATCCATCGAATATATATGAGTTGTTGGAAGCCTCGGACATTTATTTGTGCACATCAACTTTTGAAGGTATTTCCAATGCGATTATGGAAGCGATGAATTGTTCTTTGCCAGTTGTTGCTACCCATGCGGGGGATAATTCGCGACTCGTGCTAAATGGCGAAAACGGTTTTATAACCGCCCTGTATGATTACAAAAAAATAGCCGAACACTTATTTAACCTCATCGAATCCTCCACGATACGGGAACAAATGGGTTTGAAAAGTTATGATTATTTGATTGAAAATTTTAGCTATAACGCTTTTCAAAAAAATTATCTAAACATTATCGAAAACATAAAAGAATTACAATTAAATAAAGGCGAACTCGTATTGCCCGAAGAAAGTGAAAGTGCATCCTTAATTGAATAGTTGTGCCAAGTTCATTTCATAACAAATACTAATATGAAAATATTATTGCTAATTGACAGTCTTGTTTCTGGAGGCAGGGAAAGAAGGTTGATAGAACTAATTAAAGGGTTTAACGAATATCCAGATGTTCAACTAAAATTGGTCGTTTTTTCAGATAAAATTCATTATAAAGAGATTTATGAACTTGGTGTTCCGGTTGTAATCTTAAAAAGAATACCAAAAAAAAATCCGATGGTTTTCTACAAATTATATAAAATATGCCGCAAATGGAAACCGGATTTAATGCATAGTTGGGGTACAATGTCGGCAATTTGGGCCATCCCCTCTACTATTTTACTTAATATTAAATTAATCAACGGCAATGTTACCGATGCCCCTGCTAATATGGGTTTTTTAGATAAAAAATTGTTTCGAGCTAAGTTGTCGTTTCCTTTCTCCAAGGTTGTAATTGGAAATTCAAAGGCAGGCCTATCGGCTTATAAAGTTCCTAAGGAGAAAGCGTTGTGTATATACAATGGATTTGATTTTAATAGGATTAATGACCTTAAGTCCAAAGATTCGATAAGAAATCAATTCAATATTAAAACTGCCAAAATAATTGGGATGGTCGGGGCGTTTTTTGAGCGTAAAGATTATGACACCTACTTTAAAGCGGCACTAATAATACTTGGCCAAAGAAAGGATGTCACATTTATTGCAGTTGGTGATGGGCCAGACTTAAAAAAACTTAAGGAGATGATTCCAACTCATTATAATTCATATTTCGTATTTACAGGTTTACAAAGAGACGTGGAGTCAATAATTAACGTCTTTGATATAGGTGTACTATCTACAAATGCAGAAGTACATGGTGAAGGTATTTCAAATTCCATTCTTGAATATATGGCTTTAGAAAAACCAGTTGTAGCAACTACTGGGGGAGG
>JAAETN010000221.1 GCA_024228355.1 Maribacter sp.
ATATTTGAGTCGCATTTCCCATCAGATGCCGCTGCTTTATGTGTACCACAGGAACCTTCCGTGGCTTGCAGTACTAAAATTGCCTTGGAATGGGATGAAGCATTTAAAAACATGAATGACCCTTCAGGAAGGGCAGTCGCCAACGTACATGATGATGCCTATGAAAATTAAACTATCATAAAAATATGCGCTATACCTACCCGATTTGGGAAGGTTGGGTATTTATTTTAATTAGTCATTAAGAAGTGCCATTGATTTGGCACTTCTTTTTTTGTTTTTAAAGTGTTTAAAAACAATATTTATTCGATAACAAAATCAAACTAAAATCCAAATTCCAAGTACTATATTTTCCACAATTTTTGTTGATAACTTCGTGGTTTAAAAATCGTCCAAAACCTATATTTCATGGGGTATTGGTTATATTTGTGAGATTGCTAAAATTATAATGATCACAACAAATTAGTTTATGAGCGAAGAAGCAAAAAAGAATAAATATTCCGCTGATAGTATTCAGGCTCTTGAGGGCATGGAACATGTGCGTATGCGTCCCTCAATGTACATTGGTGATATTGGGGTAAGGGGATTGCACCACTTGGTATATGAAGTAGTGGATAACTCAATTGATGAGGCCATGGGTGGGCATTGCGACACCATTGACGTGACGATAAATGAGGATAATTCAATAACCACAAGAGACAATGGTCGGGGAATCCCGGTTGATATACATAAAAAGGAAGGAGTATCTGCCTTAGAGGTGGTAATGACCAAGATTGGGGCAGGAGGTAAGTTCGATAAGGACTCCTATAAAGTTTCCGGTGGTCTGCATGGCGTTGGGGTCTCGGTTGTTAATGCCCTTTCTGATCATTTAAAGGCCACAGTTTTCAGGGATGGTAAAATTTGGGAGCAGGAGTATGAAAGGGGAAAATCCCTTTATCCAGTTAAAAGTGTCGGTGAAACCAAGGAAAAGGGTACCGAAGTTACTTTTCATCCAGACGAGACTATTTTTATCCAGACCATTGAATATAGTTATGAAACCTTGGCAAACAGAATGCGCGAGCTATCTTATTTGAACAAAGGGGTAACCATAACTATTACCGACAGAAGACAGAAAGACGATAAAGGTGAATTTGTTAATGACGTATTCTATTCAGATGAAGGATTAAAGGAATTCGTTAGGTTTTTAGATGGCAACCGTGAAGCACTGATTAGGAATGTCATCGCTATGGAAGGCGAAAAAAATGGTATTCCTGTAGAGGTGGCTATGATCTATAATACATCGTATACTGAAAATTTACATTCCTACGTGAACAATATCAATACGCACGAAGGAGGAACACACTTATCTGGATTTAGAAGGGGATTAACAAGTACCTTGAAGAAATATGCCGATGCCTCTGGAATGCTCGATAAGCTTAAATTCGAAGTCCAAGGTGATGATTTCAGGGAAGGCTTAACCGCGATAGTATCGGTAAAGGTGGCTGAACCTCAATTTGAAGGTCAGACCAAGACGAAATTAGGGAACCGCGAGGTTTCTTCTGCTGTCAGTCAGTCAGTATCTGAGATGTTGACCAATTATTTAGAAGAAAATCCTGATGATGCCAAGATTATTGTACAGAAAGTAATTTTGGCGGCACAAGCTAGACATGCGGCGACCAAGGCTCGTGAAATGGTACAACGAAAGACCGTCATGAGTATTGGAGGACTTCCAGGGAAGCTATCCGATTGTTCTGATCAAGATCCTGTTAATTGTGAAGTTTTTCTTGTTGAGGGAGATTCGGCAGGTGGTACGGCGAAACAGGGAAGAGATAGAAATTTCCAGGCCATTCTACCACTTCGTGGTAAAATCCTTAATGTTGAGAAAGCCATGCAACATAAGGTTTTTGAAAATGAGGAGATCAAGAATATCTATACTGCCCTTGGCGTGACAATTGGTACTGAAGAGGATAGTAAGGCATTGAACTTGGAAAAACTACGTTATCATAAGGTAGTTATTATGTGTGATGCCGATGTCGATGGTAGTCATATTGAAACCTTGATTTTAACTTTCTTCTTTAGATATATGCGGGAATTGATTGAAAATGGGCATGTCTATATTGCAACACCACCATTATACCTCGTTAAAAAAGGAACTAAAAAACGCTATGCCTGGTCAGATGAGGAACGGGATGAAATCGCTGAGAGTTTTAGTGGCAGCGTTGGAATACAACGTTATAAAGGTCTTGGGGAAATGAATGCAGAGCAATTGTGGGATACTACCATGAATCCTGAATTCAGAACACTTAGACAAATAACAATTGATAATGCCACCGAGTCTGATAGGGTTTTCTCTATGTTAATGGGTGATGAAGTGCCCCCAAGAAGGGAATTTATTGAGAAAAATGCCGTTTATGCGAACATTGATGCATAAGAAATAGCACTTACACAACAAAAATCCTGACGGTACCGTCAGGATTTTTAGTTTTAGGGAAAATTCATACAGATGAAACGAATAGTATCCCTTTTAGCAGTAGCCTGTAGCTTTCAGGCTATGGCTCAATCCAATATCAACGAAATATTGGCGGCGGGTCTTGATGATGCCGAAAAATTCACAAACAATTACCTCGCGCCAGCTTCCGAGGGATTTATGTATAGCATTTCTAGTGGATGGTACAATACCGCTGATGCAAAGCCATTGGCCGGATTTGAGATCTCAATAATTGGTAATATGTCAAATTTTAAAAATAAGACCGATAAAAAGGAATTTGTCTTTGACACAGCAGATTATGAAAATCTACAATTGGCAAGTGGCGGTACAACCCAAACAGTTTCAACGGCCTTAGGGGATATTGAAGGTGTTGGCGTATTTATTGAAGGGGCAGGAGGTGCTCTAAGAACTGATTTTGAACTACCAACTGGACTAGCCTCTGAAGATATTAATTTTGTCCCTTCGGCATTTGTTCAAGCGAGTGTTGGAATCATTAAAGGTACCGAACTAAAGGCAAGATTTTTACCTAAGATCAATACTGATGATTTTGGTATGAGCATGTATGGTTTTGGTATTCAGCATGAATTTACCAAGCATTTACCTGCGGATAAGGTTTTACCGATTGCCATTTCAGGGGTTATCGGGTATACCCATTTAGATGCCTCTTATGATTTTACAAATTCAAGCATCATCGATGGGCAGGACCAAAAACTTGAAGTTGCAATGAATACCTGGGTTTTTCAGGCCGTGGTATCAACAAAGCTTCCTATTATTAACTTTTATGGTGGACTGGGATATTTATCCGGTAAATCAACAACAGATGTCCTAGGCACCTATATAGTACAGTCCGGACCTTTTCAACAAACATATGTTGATCCTTTCTCAATAGACAAAGACGCCAGTGGATTTACGGCCAATGTGGGCGCCAAATTGAAATTGGGATTCTTTAGGTTGCATGCAGATTATTCGTTGGCAGAGTTCGATACATTTTCTTTTGGAGTTAATTTTGGCTTCAGGTAGTTAATGGGAATTACTTATAATTTAAAAAGCCCAGACAATATTGCCAGGGCTTTTTAATTTGTATTTATGATGGTTTTCTTATTCCCTAATTGCTAGAATATTACCAATATTGTCTTCCAGTATTGCACGTTCAGGTGATTCTTTCATTATAACCTTATCATCGGCTTTCTCCATCCCAGGGTATGAAATTGTATAAACACCTTCAATTTGTTCCCATCTAAAATCTGTTTTGGTAACAACATTACCGTTTTCC
Organism: Maribacter sp.; assembly: GCA_024228355.1. Classification (GTDB taxonomy): domain Bacteria; phylum Bacteroidota; class Bacteroidia; order Flavobacteriales; family Flavobacteriaceae; genus Maribacter_A. The sequence continues at coordinate 3,738 of JAAETN010000221.1, forward strand.
TTTATATGATATCTTCCGAGATAGGCATCATTGAAAATCCATTCAAAACGCGTAGATACCTCTCCGGACTCATCAGTGGTCAGGGTAGATAAACTTGACCATATGCCTATGACGGGGTCGTTATTATCAGGGATTCTTGAACAATTGCTAGCCAATATAATACCAACAATAGCAATGAATGAAAAAAACTTTTTCATTTGTAGGTTATTTTGATTCGGGGTTTGTTGATTTGAGAACGCACTTCCCTTAGTTGGTATTGTTAATAATCGATGTATGGTTCAATATTTTGATAATCTTCGTTGAAATACTACATTCTTTAACAAACACAATTTTTTATTAGCGGTTTTAACAATAATAAAAAAATTGTGAAACTGATTTTTGTCATCTTTTTTCAGTCAGGATTCAGTACTTTTGCATCTTAAAATTTACAATTTAAAACGAAAGACATATGAAAGTTACCGTAGTAGGGGCAGGAGCTGTTGGCGCAAGTTGCGCAGAGTATATTGCCATTAAGGATTTCGCATCTGAGGTAGTGGTTTTGGATATTAAGGAAGGCTATGCAGAAGGCAAGGCCATGGACTTGATGCAAACAGCTTCTTTAAATGGATTTGATACCAAAATAACAGGAACCACCAATGATTATTCAAAAACTGCTGGTAGTGATATTGCGGTAATTACATCTGGTATTCCTAGAAAACCGGGAATGACTCGTGAGGAACTGATAGGTATTAACGCAGGTATTGTTAAAACTGTGGCTACAAGTCTAATTCAGCATTCACCAAATGTAATACTAATTGTAGTTAGTAATCCTATGGATACAATGACTTATTTAGTTCATAAATCTACTGGATTACCTAAGAATAAAATTATTGGAATGGGAGGTGCTTTGGATAGTGCGCGTTTCAAGTACCGTTTAGCCGAGGCATTGGACGCTCCAATTTCAGATATTGATGGTATGGTCATAGGAGGTCATAGCGATACCGGTATGGTTCCGTTGGCTTCCCACGCAACTAGAAATAGCATTAAGGTGACTGAATTCATTTCACAGGACCGCTTGCAGCAAGTAGTTGAAGACACGAAGGTAGGTGGTGCCACGCTAACCAAATTATTGGGAACAAGTGCATGGTATGCACCAGGTGCAGCAGTATCTTCATTGGTTCAATCAATAGCTTGTAACCAGAAGAAAATGTTCCCTTGTTCTACCTTGTTGGAGGGGGAATATGGACTTAATGATATTTGCATTGGGGTACCGGTGATTTTAGGTAAAAACGGAATTGAAAAAGTTGTGGATATTCCACTTTCTGATGCTGAAAAAACCAAAATGCAAGAGAGTGCAGCAGGTGTTGCAAAAACAAATGGACTTTTAGAAGTTTAGTCAAAAGCTTCAATAAAAATTGCAAAAGGCATCCTGATTATGGTATTGGGGTGCCTTTGTTTTTTGGATTAACTCATAAATATATTGCCAATTCTTAGGGTAAATCATATATTTGCACGCTGTTGAGAAAAGCACACTTAAAATATACATAACCAATGCAAAATAAAGGACTTATAAAGCTTTTTGCCTTCTTATTCGGGCTCGTTAGTATCTATCAACTATCATACACTTTTATTGCCAGTAAGATTGAAAAGGATGCTGAAATTTATGCTTCCAATCTAATCACTGAGGCTGAGGATAACTATGTTTCCAAAAGGGAAGATCTGGAAGTAAGATATTTAGATTCAATCGGGAGTAACCCTATTTTGGGTTATACTGATTATAATGAAGCCAAAAAGAAAGAGTTGAACAAGGGTCTTGACCTTAAAGGGGGAATAAATGTTACGCTTCAGATTTCTGTAAAGGATATATTAAAAGGTCTTGCCAATAACTCAAAAAGTCCGATTTTCAATAAAGCCTTGGCAGATGCTGATGCTGCATCCAAAAGTAGTGATGACACTTATGTTGACTTATTCTTCGATGCTTTTGATAATATCAAAGGAGATTCAAAATTAGCATCACCTGAGGTTTTCGCCAATAAAGGGTTGAGCGATGAGGTTAATTTTCAAATGACCGATGATGAGGTTAAACCCATTATCCGTAGGAAAATTGATGAATCCATTGTTTCCGCCTTTGAAGTTTTACGCGAGCGTATTGATGGTTTTGGGGTTACCCAGCCCAACATTCAACGTGAAGGGAACTCAGGCCGTATCTTAGTGGAATTGCCCGGCGCAAGGGATATAGCCAGGGCCCAGGAATTATTATCAAGTACAGCTCAATTGGAGTTTTGGGAAACTTATGAGCAGAACAATCCAAGTTTCGGGAACTTTATCGTTGCTGCCAACGAAAGACTTAAGTCAATCGTCAAAACAGATGCTGTTGAAGAGCCTGTCAAAGAGGAATCCGAGTTGGACTCTTTACTATCTGATGTTACAGATTCCTTGGATTTGGCAAGTCAGGTAAATCCATTATATGACTTATTATTGCCAGCAAATCCAGGACAGAATGCCATGTTCCGTGCTGCCATAAAGGATACGGCGAAAGTAGGGGCTTATCTTAGAATGCCGGAAATTCAAAGATTATTACCAGCTGATATTCAGTTTACAAAGTTTTTATGGGAACGCCCTTCATCTGATAATGTAGAGATACTTAATTTATATGCACTAAAATCGAACCGCAACGGTACGCCAAGGATTAGCGGTGATGTTGTTAGTGATGCCAGAGATACATATGATCAATTTAGTAAGCCCGCGGTTAGTATGAGTATGAATTCCAGAGGGGCTAAAGAATGGCAGAAGCTAACAAGTGATGCAAACATAAATAATACGGGTATCGCCGTTGTCTTGGATAATAAGGTTTATACGGCGCCAGGGTGTTCTGTCGTTGGTGGTATCTCAGGAGGCGGTACTGAAATAACAGGTACGTTCACCGTTGATGAAACAAAGGATATAGCAAACGTATTGAGAGCTGGTAAATTACCGGCAAAAGCGGAAATAATCCAGTCTAATGTTGTGGGACCTTCATTGGGTCAAGAAGCTATTGATAGTGGTTTTATGTCATTCTTGATTGCAATGGCCGTTGTATTGATATGGATGGTATTCTATTATGGTAAAGCGGGAATCTTCGCCGATATTGCCTTGTTATTGAACATATTATTGATTTTTGGGGTATTGACCAGTTTGAGCGCTGTACTTACACTACCTGGTATCGCAGGTATTGTCTTGACAATAGGTATGTCAGTTGATGCCAATGTACTTATCTTTGAACGTATAAAAGAAGAATTAGCAAGGGGTAAAGGCAAATCGCAGGCCGTTTCAGATGGTTTTGGCAATGCACTTTCTTCCATTCTCGATGCGAATATCACAACAGGTTTAACCGCTTTGATTTTGTTCTTATTTGGATCAGGGCCTATTAAGGGTTTTGCAACTACCTTATTAATAGGTATTCTAACTTCTTTGTTCACGGCAATTTTTATTACAAGATTGTTGGTTGATTGGTATTTAAGTGGAAAGGGGAGAACTTTGGATTTCTCTACAGCGCTTACAAAAAACCTATTCCAAAACATTAATATCAATTTCTTGTCTAAGCGAAAAATCGCTTATGTTATTTCCTTCATTTTGGTAGGTATAGGCCTGTTCTCGCTATTCTTTGGACCAGGATTACAGCAAGGTGTTGATTTTGTTGGTGGACGCTCATATCAAGTTCGATTTGAAAAAGAAGTAAGTCCCTCTGAAATAGCTTCAGAATTAAATACTGTTTTCGGTAGTGGAACCAATGTAAAAACATACGGTGAGGCCAATCAAATAAAAATCACGACGCCTTATAAAGTGGATGTTGAAGGCGTTGAAGTTGATAATGAGATTCAGGACAAACTATTTACTTCACTTCAAAAATACTTGCCGGATGGAACTACACAAGCAGATTTCATAGTTGGTAGCGATGATGAAGCAATTGGTATTATGCAATCGGTTAAGGTAGGTCCAACAATTGCTGATGATATCAAGAAAAATGCATTTTTGGCCATCATAGGTTCGCTGGCTGTTGTTTTCCTATATATTCTATTGCGTTTCAGAAAGTGGCAATTCTCGTTGGGCGCAGTAACTGCTGTATTCCACGATGTATTGATCGTATTGGGAATTTTTTCAGTCGCAGGTAAAATTATGCCATTCAATATGGAAATTGACCAAGCTTTTATTGCGGCAATATTAACGGTGATTGGTTACTCTCTGAATGATACGGTTGTTGTTTTTGACCGTATACGTGAAATTGTTGGTGAGCGAGGCTGGAAAGGCGGAAAAAATATCAATACCGCAGTGAACAGTACATTGGGGCGTACCTTGAATACATCTTTGACCACATTGGTGGTATTATTGACCATATTTGTTTTTGGAGGTGAATCGCTTCGTGGATTTATGTTTGCAATGATAGTAGGTGTTGTAGTAGGTACCTATTCATCGGTGTTTATTGCCACACCAGTAATGTACGATACATTGAAGAAGAAGATGTTAGCTGGTGAGGAAGCCTAAGTTTAAATATCTAACTCCATAAAAAGGCCGCTCTAGAGTGGCCTTTTTATTTGGCTAAAGGTCTAACAACCATTTTTTGGCTTCATTTTCATTTTCAAACATTTTGCCCTCATAACCAAGGTTTTGCATAATGGTCTCAAATATTAATAAGTTGGTAAAGGCAATTTTATCCGGGGCAACTCCAGCAACGATAAAATCAGGTTGCCAACCAATAATATCCAAAGATTCGGTTATGTTGAAAGCGGAAACAATGGGTAATCTACCTTTGACTTTAGAAACTACCATTATACGATTTTGATTCTCCTTTTTGCAATATCCGTAATTTGTTTCCATGTCTTGATACCCTCTTCAACTTCTTGTCCAGATGTTCGGTTTCCGGTGAACTCGACCCATAAATACTCCTCAAAAACCTTATGTTTTAGCTTTAATGGCGTCCTAATTATATTTTATGGGAGAACTAAGGCAAAATTAAGACGGAATAAGTTCTTTAGAAAAAAAAATGGAAATTAAACAGAAATAATAATCCGAGTAAAAATTATAATGCTTCAGTCCGTTACTATTTCCCCTAAAGAGCCGTCCTTGTTTTCTTTTAGGATGAACCTGTATTGAGGTTGTAGGCCTGCCTCTGTCCTGTGTGAAACAAAGATTACCGTAGAATTGCTTTCTTGTGCAATTTTGTTAACCAATAAAACCAATAATATAGCCGATTCGTCATCAAGCCCAGCTGTGGGTTCATCTAAAATTAATAATAAAGGATGCTTTATCATTGCTCTTGTGGTCATGACCAAACGTTTTTGACCCATGGTCAGATCATGGAAAAGGGCGTCTTTTAAATGCCACATATCAATATGCTGTAACCATTCTTTTGCCAAACGTAATTGGGCTTCTGTAGGCTGCACATATAAACCAACGGAATCAAGGATGCCTGATATCATCATATGTTCCACAGAGTGATAGCCTGTGAATTTATCGGTCATAGAAGGGGTAAAGTAACCAATGTTCTTTTTAATATCCCAAACACTTTCCCCACTTCCTTTTTTAGTACCAAAAAGATATAGCTCCTGACCATAGCCTTTTGGGTTTTCCCCTGTTATCATTGATAAGATCGTTGTTTTACCACTTCCATTATTACCGCTAAGTTCCCAGAATTCCCCTTTGCCAATTTTCCAAGAGATTTCCTTTAATATAGGCCTGCCGTCATAACTCACATTCACTTTCTTGAGCTCTATTAGGGTATCATCTTCATAACTAATGTGTTTTAGAGGTTCCGGTATGTTTCCTATGAATCTTTGGTCCTTTTTGGAAGGAAAGGAATGGTCTGGATTTTGTAATGCAATTATTTTATCGTTTTTAAGACGGGCATAATTATTAATGAAAGGAAGTAGGTCATCTTTTCTACTAATAATCTGGACAATATGAACATCTTTGGCGATAGTATTTAATCGCTCTTTCAATTCAATCTGGAATTCTTTATCCAAATTATCAAATAAGTTGTCAAGTACAAGGAAATCCGGATTTGATTCAAGCAAATGTTTAAGAAGCAACCTCTTCTGTTCTCCGCTTGACATGGATTGTAAACTTTGACTTGTATTGCTAGTTAAACCGCTATCACCGTGCCGGCTCTCCTCATCAATTAATTTTATCAGGGATAGTTTGGAAAAGAGGGCACCTTTTAAACCGGATAAGTATTCAAAAATTATAGGTTTATGGGTACTTAATAATTCCTCAACAAAAGAGGTTTTGTCAGAGGTATTATCTATGAATATCGCCCAATGATTTTGACAGCTATCGGTCTTTTTTGACAATAATGAATTAGTTGGTTTTCCCTCTTTCATAAACCGTTGGTATTGAACCTGAAAAGTATGGATTAATGCGAAATAACCCTAAATATGTGAACAGGAATGTCATTATAAACCGTTGTTTTATCCAAGCTCATCCCATTTTTCAAAGCTACACTTTGTGATGGTTTATTATCAATATGGATTATTGAGATTAATGAATGGGCCAATTTTTTTTCAAATGCGAATGATCTGCATTTTCTCGCCGCTTCAGTTGCATATCCTTTATTTCTGTATGCTGGAAGTATTGAATAACCAATTTCAAGTTCTTGAATATTGTCTACGGTTTGTATAAGCAATCCACATTGTCCAATAAATTCCCCGGTGTTTTTATCAATAAGCGCATTAAATCCCCCTAATTGATTATCATAGCGATAAAGAACGGTGTCAAACCATTTTTGGCATTCTTCGTTAGGTTTTAATTTGCTTTGGGGCCAAAATTCCGTACTTGATGGATCTTGATGGAAAGGCAGCCATAGCGCAAAATCAGATGGTTCTACTTTCCGAAAATAAAGCCTCTTGGGTTCCTCACCGGTCAAGAGATAATCCATGCAACTAGAATTTGGTGAATACAACCTTGTCGCCAACTTCCAATAGCCATTTTTCAGATAGGCCTGCATTTATTTCCAAGGCATATTGCACAGGAACTTGGGAAGGTAATAGCTTTTCATTAAAGGGTTCGGTATTTTCCTGAAAACTAGCGATTTCTTGGTTTTCATCTAAAAACACTATGTCTAAACCAAATTCGGTATTCTTCATATGAAAATAATGTTGTCGAATATCAGGGAATATAAAAAGCATACCTTGGTTTTCATCCATACTTTTGCGATACATTAAACCAGTCTCGGTTTCATAATCCGTTTCAGCAATTTCAATATCCAAATCAACCAAAACAGAATCGGTTTGGGCCTTATAAATGGTCAATGTACCTTCTTTGGTAAATTTCACAACCTCCGTTTTAATTACTCTTTTGGTGTCTTCCTTACATGAGAATATGGCTAAAGCAAATAGCAGATATACAACTATCTTTCCGGGTTGGGGGAACACCCTTGAAGTCCCCTCAAGGTGACAACCCTTTTTTTTAAACCAAATGCTCAAACCCATAACTTAAATTTTTTGCCTTTGACCTCTAATTGCCAACTGAATACTGTTTACTTGCTGCTTTTCGAAGCAGAAGGCCTGAACATAAAATAAAGACCTATCAATATGAATGGAATACTCAACCATTGACCTGTAGACAGTAACCCCAAGGATTCCTCGAATCCGCCTTGACTTTTCTTGACAAACTCTACAAAAAAACGGATAGTCCATAGTAATACCAGGAAAAGGCCAAACAGGTAACCTAATTTATTCTTCTTATCGGTTTTCCAGTAGAGATAGTACAAAATTAAAAAGACGAAAATATAGCAAATCCCCTCATATAATTGCGCGGGATGTCTATATGGGATTTGGGCGAGGTATTCTGAGAATTGTGCATTGTTCTCAATCGCATCATAGGCGGCTTTCACTGTTTTTTCTTTGGTGATACCCATAGCCTTTGATGGATGCATGTCATCGGAATCCCGAATGAATTTTGTTGCAAATATGAATGATTCATCTGTAGTCTTTCCATTGATTTCAGAATTGAAAAAATTACCCAACCGCACACAAAAAGCACCAATAGCTACAGGGATAACAACGCGGTCCAATATCCATAATAATTTTATTTCAGGAAATTTCCTTGTATACAGATACATGCCGATAATAACCCCTATGGCCGCACCGTGACTAGCGAGACCCGTAAATCCCGTAAACTCATAACCGTTTATAATTCCGAAAAGTGTATCACCGGCACTCTCCCGAATGGGTAAAAGAATTTCTGCAATATGGTTTTTGTAATAAGGCCAATCATAAAAAAAGACATGACCCAATCGTGCCCCAAGCATGGTGGCCAACACTGCATTAATAAAAAGCGAATCCAATTGTTCTACAGTCTTATTTTCATTGTTATAGATACGCTTCATAATGTACCAGCCAAGAGCGAAGGCAACAATCCACAATAAGTTGTAATATTTAATTTGAAGGAAGCCTATTTTGAAAAGTGTTTCATTCGGATTCCAGATAAAGCTTAAAAAGTACATACGTAAAATTTGAAAGGCTAATATAAGAAAATAGATGGCTAGACCGCTTCGCTTTTGGAAAATAGAAGCAAGATATAAGAGTATTCCTTTAAGCGACTTGGAATACGGATGGTTTCATTTTATTCCATTCTTAAGATTGGAATTTGCATTTTGCCTTTTTTTGGAATTTGACCTCAGGGTACCGGGTCATAACCTTTTCCGCCCCAAGGATGACAACTGAAAATACGCTTAATGGAAAGCCAGCCTCCTTTAAAAAGTCCATGTTTTTGTAATGCTTCCAAAGTGTAATGGGAACATGTGGGAGAGTAGCGACATGTCGCTGGTGTATAGGGTGAAATGGCATATTGATAGAATTTCACCAAGAGAATAAAAGGTGCTATGAGTATTCTTTTCATGGTTATTTTAGTCTACATACAAATGAACTCCTGTCTTTCGTGCTGTGAACCACACTAAGAAACACTAAAAGTAGTTCCCTCTTTTCCGTCTTTCAATTGAATTCCCAGAGCTAATAATTGGTCACGGATCTTATCTGAAGTAGCAAAATCCTTATTGTTACGGGCCTCGTTCCGCAATTGAATCAGTAATTCAACTACGCCCTGAAGTTTGTCAGAATCTTGGCCAACTTCACCCTTGTGTTCCAAGCCCAAGACATCAAAAACAAAATCATTCATTGTTTTTTGAAGTAATTCCTTATCAGTTAGGGTAATACCTTCGTTACCTTCTTTGATCAGATTTATATGCTTTACAGCTTCGAACAAGTTGGCAATTAAAATTGGTGTATTGAAATCATCGTTCATAGCATCGTAACACTTCTGTCGCCATTCAGAAACATTAAAATCTGATTTTCCACCTGTATCCAAATCTTTTAGATTATCAATAGCATCCATTAATCTATGATACCCTTTTTCTGATGCCAATAATGCATCATTACTTAAGTCCAATATACTTGTATAATGGGCCTGCATCATAAAAAACCGAACAACAGAGGGCATGAACGGCTTACTTAGAATGGGGTTTTCACCTAAGAAAATCTCTCCGGGGAGAATATTATTGCCAGTGGACTTTGCCATTTTCTTACCATTCATCGTCAGCATATTGGCATGTAGCCAATAATTTACTGGGGAATTACCGTTGCTTGCTTCGGATTGCGCAATTTCACATTCATGATGCGGGAATTTAAGGTCCATACCACCTCCATGAATATCAAAAGTCTCCCCGAGATACTTGGTGCTCATCGCGGTGCACTCCAAATGCCATCCAGGAAAGCCATCACCCCAAGGAGAAGGCCAGCGCATAATATGCTGTGGCTCCGCTTTCTTCCATAAGGCAAAATCCTGAGGACTTTTTTTATCACTTTGTGCTGTCAACTCTCGGGTGTTGGCGATCATATCCTCTAATTTTCTTCCGCTCAATTTTCCATATTCAAAATGCTCATTGAATTTTTTCACATCAAAATAAACAGAGCCTTTTACCTCATAAGCATAACCTTTTTCGAGGATTTCCTTGATGATTTCCAATTGTTCAATAATATGACCAGTGGCCGTGGGCTCTATACTTGGCGGTAAGAAATTGAATTGTTCCAGTATTTTATGAAAGTCAACGGTATAGCGCTGCACGACTTCCATGGGCTCTATTTTTTCCAGCCTCGCCTTTTTTGCAATTTTATCCTCCCCATCATCAGCATCATCTACCAAATGCCCAGCATCTGTAATATTGCGCACAAAACGGACTTTGAAGCCCAAATGCCTTAAATATCTAAAAATCATGTCAAAGGACATAAAAGTCCTGCAGTTCCCCAAGTGTACATTGCTATAAACGGTTGGCCCGCATACATACATGCCTATATGTCCTTCGTTTATGGGTTTAAAATCTTCTTTTTTACCAGTAAGTGAGTTGGTGATTTTTAGCTTTTGTTCTTTGTACAATTGCATTTTAGGCGAAAACGGTTAAAATTTTGTATCCAGGTTTAAATATTCCAAAAATTCACGACGAACATTTTCGTCCTTGAATTTACCACCATATTCGGCAGTAACCGTACTACTTTCAATATCGCGGATTCCTCGGGAATTAACGCAAAGGTGCTTTGCATCGATTACACAGGCAACATCATCAGTGTCCAATACTTTTTGAAGTTCTCTAACTATTTGAATATTCAATCGTTCTTGAACCTGAGGTCTCTTAGCATAATAGTCAACAATACGGTTCATTTTGGAAAGCCCAACCACAGTACCTTTAGAAATATAAGCAACATGTGCCTTACCAACTATCGGCAATAAATGATGTTCACATGTAGAATATAGGGTAATGTTCTTTTCTACCAACATTTCACCATACTTGTATTTATTCTTAAATGTCGAAGATTTTGGTTTTCGTTTGGGGTGGAGTCCACTAAAAATCTCTTTGACAAACATCTTGGCAACACGATTTGGAGTGCCATTAAGACTGTCATCATCTAAATCAAGACCTAAGGTGAGCATTATTTCCCTTACGTTTGCCTTAATGCGTTCTATCTTTTCATTATCCTCTAAAACGAATGCGTCATCGCGCATAGGAGTATCTTCAGCAGAAGAAACGTGATCGTTTCCCATGTCTTCAAAATGCTCTTCCAATGTTCTATCTAATTTCATTCAAAAATAACTTTACAGAACGGCAAAGATATACATAATATGGCACTTTATACCCTTAATGCCCTATTACACAACATAAATTAGTGTTAAGGGAATTCACCGATTATTTTTATAATTTTCAATATTCAGCCTACTTATGATACGTAAAGGTATTGTTGTATATTTCGCTTTACTATTAGGTTTGACCAGCGTTTTTGCGCAGGTTTCACCAGATTGTGGCAATGCCATACCCATTTGTAACAATACACCGGTGAATGGAGGAACTGTTGGGCTGGGTATAGATGACTTTAATGGGGCCAGCATGAGTGGATGTTTGGAGCAAACCGTTACCGGATCAATTGAATCAAATTCGGCTTGGTATCGATTTAGAACTGGAGCTTCTGGCCAATTGGGTTTTAATTTAGGCTTTGACACATCGGAAGATTGGGACTTTGCTCTTTATAAGACCAGTGACTGCAATAATTTGGGAGACCCTATTCGCTGTAATTTTTTTGATAATCAAGATGAAAGTGCCTTTATTGGGGTAGGTGAAGATCCTACCGGGGACACGGAAAATATACAATATGAAGAATGGCTCCAAGTTGAACCCGGTGAGGATTACTATTTATTGATTAATAATTTCAGCAATAATAATTCTGGATTCTCCATTCAGTTTTCAGGGCATATTTTTGTCACTAATCCGTATGACGCATTGGATTGTTCGATCATCAACAATTTACTGGGCCCACCAATTTCGGCATGCGAGAATGATATTATTACGCTTGATGCAACAACTGCCAATGCAATTGATTATAACTGGTTCGAGGATTTAGGAAGTGGATTTCAGCCTATAAACGGCGTGCATAGTCCTACCTATCAGGTTACAACTTCCGCAATGTACAGGGTTCAAGTCATATTGCCTTCAAACAGCAATATAATTAGTGATGTAAATGTCGTTTTTTATAAAATTCCAATGGCTTTTACGGTATCGGATGATGCATTCTGTGCCGATGCGGATATTTATGATCTTTCGGTTAAGGATGCCGAGGTCTTAGGAACTCAAAATCCTTCTGAATATATCGTCAGTTACCATGGCTCTTTAAACGATGCAATGCAAGGAATAAACTTCTTGCCTAAACAATATGATACCAAGACCAGTACCGAGACTATTTATGTGCGTATTTCTTCGTTATACAATCCTAGATGTTATGATGCCTCCCAGGATTTTGAACTTGAATATGTAGTAACGCCAGAATTGGATTTCCCCTCTGAAGTTTATATGTGCGAGGGCAGTACGTCAATAAGCATAGGAGAACAAACTCCAAATGCCAATTATAACTATTCTTGGGATACCGGTGAAACCTCAGCAAGTATAACGGTTACACAAACAGGTTCTTATACATTGACAGCTACCAATATTCAATCGGGCATAAGTTGTATAAATTCAAGAACAATAAACGTAATCTTTTCAAAAACACCTGAAATTACAGATGTTATAATTGAAGATCTTCAGAATGACAATCAAGTAACCGTGATAACTGATATTGATAGTGAATTTGAGTATCAGTTGGATGACGGTGATTTTCAACTAAGCAACACCTTTATTAATGTGGTCCCAGGACAGCATACCGTTACAATTAATGATATAAAAGGATGCGGCACGGCAACGGAGCAAATAGTTGTGGTCGGTTTTCCTAAGTTTTTCACTCCAAATGGCGATAATAACAATGAACTATGGCAAATAGCCGGGATTTCCACTCTTGAAAACCCAATTGTATATATCTATGACCGTTTTGGTAAATTATTAAAACAGTTGAATCAAACTGATGCTGGTTGGGATGGCCTTTTTAACGGTAACCCATTACCTTCAACAGACTATTGGTTTAAACTCACATACACAGATGCTACAGGACAAACAAGCACGGCAAAATATATAAGCAACCACTTTTCGTTAAGAAGATAAAGCCTAGAAAAAACTACAGTTAGGATGTATTTTATCGATTAACCGCATAAAATTCGGATAAAATATAATAAAATAATAGTGGTAGAGTTATACTATTTGTCAGTAGTATAATGTTAGCCCCATATTCTATGCGATTACTTATTTGTGTTGTTAGTTGTTTTTTCTTGTTTAGTACAGGAATAAATGCCCAAAACTCCCCTGATTGTCGAAGTGCTATACCTGTCTGCGCCGATGCGCCGATAATGGGTCTTGCCGACGGCAGTGGGGATATTGACGATTTTGACCCTGATATAGTTAGACAAAGTGGTTGTTTGGAGAAAGGTAGCGTAAGCTCGGCCAATATTGAAAACAACACCTCTTGGTTTGTTTTTAGGGCAGGAACGGGAGGTCAGGTAGGTTTTGACCTTGAAGCATTGCCCGTCAGTGGCGTTGGTGCACCTACGGCTGAATGGGATTTTGCGGTTTATGGTCCTTATGATCAAACCAGCGGACAAAATTTCTGTACGATTATTGGTGATGGTACCTCTGTACCCATACGATGTAATTACGAGGTAAACAATACACGCTTTACGGGGCTTGGAGTGAATCCAGAAAATGGAGTTGCGGGAGGTCCATTTGTAAAAGGAAGCCAGAATACGTATGACGAATGGTTGGATGTACTTCCAGGGGAGATCTACTATATTCTTATCAACAATTTCAACACCAATTTCAATGGAGACCCTGAACCTTTTTCATTGACCTTTACAGGTAGTTCGGTCGACGCTGACCAAAACTCTGCATTGGATTGTACTTTACGAGACGAATTTTTAGGATTGGATATCATTGCCTGTGAAGGCGATCCAGATATTACCTTAAGTGCTTTGAATTCACCTGCAGGTGCGGATATAGCAAATGTCGCTTGGACCGTAGATTATGATGACGATGGCACTATTGATGATACGTTTGTGGGCTCTGGACCATTTGGTGCCGAGCTAGTAGTGGCTAGCCCTAATTCAGGACGTTATTTTGCCGAGATTACGACTGCCTCAGGAACTCCTCCAACTGTGGCGGATGTAGGGGGCATTTTGATAACTTTCTTTGGTATTCCTGTTTTGGAACCAGGGAACGAGGTGACTATTTTGGATGATTTAGCCGATAGTAATAATGTACAATTTAATGTGGTAGGTGATGGAAATTATGAATACGCCATAAATGGGGGTGAATTTCAAGATGATCCAATTTTCACTGATGTCCCACCTGGGCTAAATACGGTTATCGTGAATGATAAAAATGGTTGTGGTACTTCTGAGCCTTTAGAATTTTTGGTAGTGGGGTATCCTAAGTTCTTTACACCGAATACCGATGGTTTTCACGACTTTTGGAATATTCTTGGCATTGAAACACTAACGGATCCCGTAGTTCATATTTTTGACCGCTATGGCAAACTCTTAAAGCAATTGGATGCTACGACCATAGGATGGGATGGTACCTTTAATGGCCAGCCCATGCCTTCATCTGATTATTGGTTTAAGATGGAATATGCGCGTGATGAAGAAGGAGTGGTGGTCGCTAAAACCTTACGTACCCACTTTACGCTAAAAAGATAAATAAAAAAGACCCTAGCGATATCGTCAGGGCCTTTTTCAAATATTAATCTGATTCATTTAAAAATTCAAGGTATAGCTCAATGAAACATTGGTATTTGTTTTATTGATTAGCGCTGGTGTAGTTACCCCCGTATCGAATAATTGCATATTGTAGTCTTGTTCTGTCCTGTTCAGGGCAAGGTCTAAACGGCTTCCTCCAAAATTGTACCCAATACCTCCAGAATATCCATTTAAATCACCAATATTATTTCCATCGGAATAAGGGCTTTGCTCAAAACGATATCCGGCTCGTAGACTTACTTGGTCTATTCTATATTCTCCTCCTAATTTAAAAGAAGATACAGCCCCAAGATTATTGGCTATTTCTGAATTTACAGTGGAAAAACTTGAATCATTTGTAGGTCTTAATTCGGCTTGTGACATATCCTGATAGCCATAATCAAAACTTAAAAGCCCATCTTTACCAAATACCATCGCCAAGCTACCTGTTAGTTTTGCTGGCGTTTTAACCGTGTACGCTTCAAACAGATTTACGATACCGAAATTTATAAAATTAATATCGTCATCAGCTAAATCAGAATTAATACGTTGGGAAAGGTCATCGGTCAACCGATACCAAGTAGGTGACTGATAGCTACCTCCTAATCTCACATTCTGGTTCAACTTGGCAATTGCACCCAGACTAAATGAGAATCCAGAACCTTCAGTATGTAGGAAGTTTGAGAATTCGGTAAATTGAATTGGTGAACCCGAGTCAAAACCACTTTCACGAAGCTCATCAATCTGGTCATAAAATATGGTGTGAAAATTCAAAGATGCCCCTAAGTACAAATTATCTTGGTATTGGGATGCCAAATTCAATGTGAACTTGCTGTTGTATCCGGTTGTAAAGCGCGAAAAATCTTGATTTACAGTATTGTACAAGGCATTGCTATTATACACAGATGTAGCTTCATCTTGGTCTTCTGGGTCTAAAACTCCCCCGTAATAGCCTAAAAATGCCTGCTGGTCACCAAAACCTTGACTAGACCCTATATCAAGATATCCGTCTTCTATGAATTCACCATCTTGCAAAAGAATGGACCCGAAAGGTACACCTTGGGCAAAATTCAAGAAATAATTATCTATTCCCTGGTCGCTATTGCCCTGTATAGTGAATTCATCATCGAAATTTTGAACAACATCATAATTTACAGCAATAGCCATTTTCTTCCAATCAGAATTATCATTGTTTCTCAAAACAAAAACACCACCAATTTGATTTAGGTCAAAATCATTGGTTTTAATCCCTGAACGCGTGCCAAAGTAATTGGATAGATTATCCATTTCATAATGGGTTCCAGAGGCTGTAAATAGACTATTGTTGAACACAGCGGAACCGGCTGGGTTTACATTAAGTGAAGAAAGGTCTCCTCCCAAGGCGCCAAAAGCACCACCCATTCCTTGAAATCGCGCTGTACCTTTTAGGTTTTCTTGGCTATATCGCAGTACATCATTGATGTTTTGAGCACTTGTAACCGCACATGCGAATAGCACTATGAAAGTCAAATATCTTTTCATTTTATGTATATTTTAAATAAGATTGTGAATTATTGTCTTCGTCCACCACTTCTACCTGAAGATGACCTTCCGCTAGAAGATGATCTTGAAGATCCGCCAGAACTTCTTGCACTACTGCCCGAGCTTCTTGAGCTACTACCAGAACTTCTATAGCTGCCGCTACTTCTGCCTGAGCTTCTACTTCCTGAAGATCTATAACTGCTACTTCTTGGTGCTGAACTTCTATAGGATTTTGAGCTGCTTCTAGCACTACTTCCAGAACTTCTATAAGCACCACCACTTCGAGTACGACTTCCAGAACTTCTGTAGGTCGATGTTCTAGGTGTTGTTGATCTTGTTGTACTTCTACCCGTTGAACCACTTCTGTAGGTACTGGATCTAGGTGAAGAACTCCTGTAATATTGATTTGTTCTAGATGAGCTATTGTATCTGGGTGTTGCCCTAGTACTTCTACTTGTCCTGTAGGCTCTATTTTGATCTACACCAACTGTTCTTCTTGCAGAATTATTACTTCTATAGGTATTTGATCTTCTTGTATTGGCACTACTTCTAGTACTGCCAACCCTTGATGATGTACTATTGCTTCTGTATCTAGGTGAAGTACCTCTGGTGTTAACGTTGGACCTTCCCCTTAGATTTCTTGCTGCGCTGTTATTGGCAATTGTATTGGTATTGTAATAACCTCTTCTGCTCCTATTATAGGCGTAGTTGTTATAGTTGCCATACCGGCCATAATACCTGTTTCCATAATAACCATTATAGTATCTATTGCCATAATAACCATAACCATAACCATAGCCATATCCGTAGTAAGGATAATACCAAGGATTGTAACCGTGGTAACCATAGCCATAAGGATAGCCATAATAACCATAACCATACCCTCGATACCAAGGATTGTAATAGCCACCGTAACCCCAATAATTCCAGCTATTGTAAAACCAAGGAGAGGCATAGCCATATCCTATTCCACCATAAATATTAATACTTACATCCGTAGCATTATCTCCCCAACCACCATAACCTTCATAATCATTTTCGGGTTTATAATAATCGGTTAATTCACCTTTTTGAGGAATACTATCATATTCAGACTCACTGGAATACGAATCTACATCAGTGAACACTTCACTATCCAATATTTCTCCATATTCATCGGCCTTTTGTCCAAAGTAATCGGAGTATTGGTCGTGTTCTTTTTTCTTCTTTACCTGTTGCGGTGCTTTTTCAACAACACGAACGTTCTCACTTTCGTAAATACCATCATTATCGTAATATGATGCTTGTTGGTAAGAACCACAGGAAACGCCTAAAATGCCTGATAAGACAAGAAGGGTCGCAGTGCGAATTCTTGAGAGGGGTAGAGAATGTATCATCGTTTCAAATTTTATTGTTGAACATTTTAAAAATAGTTAGTTTTACCGAACTATTTTGATAACATTAACACAAGTTTTGTGCCAAACTACGCATAATGGGTAAAAATTTAACGAAGAGAAGTGAGGATTATTCCAAATGGTACAACGAGCTCGTTGTAAAGGCCGATTTAGCTGAAAATTCTGGGGTTCGCGGGTGTATGGTCATCAAACCGTATGGATTCGCCATTTGGGAAAAAATGCAAGCCGGATTGGATAAAATGTTTAAGGAAACCGGGCATGAAAACGCCTATTTTCCACTGTTCATTCCCAAGTCTTATTTAAGCAAGGAAGCTAGTCATGTTGAAGGCTTCGCCAAGGAGTGCGCCGTAGTTACCCATTATAGATTGAAAAATGCCGAGGATGGTAGTGGAATCATTGTAGACCCCAATGCAAAATTAGAGGAAGAGCTTATTGTAAGGCCTACTTCGGAAACCATAATCTGGGATACCTTTAGAAAATGGATCCAGTCTTATCGTGATTTACCTTTGTTGATCAATCAATGGGCGAATGTGGTTCGTTGGGAAATGCGAACGCGACTTTTTTTACGTACTACTGAGTTTTTATGGCAAGAGGGCCATACAGCCCATGTCACTGAAAAAGAGGCCATTGATGAAGCGGAAACAATTTTGCACCTCTACGCCGACTTTGCCGAAAACCATATGGCGGTTCCCGTTATTAAGGGTGTAAAAACTGAAAGTGAACGCTTTGCCGGGGCTGTTGAGACCTATTGCATTGAGGCTTTAATGCAAGATGGCAAAGCATTGCAAGCTGGAACCTCACACTTTTTAGGGCAGAATTTTGCCAAGGCCTTTGATGTAAAATTTGCTTCCAAGGAAGGTAAACAGGAATATGTTTGGGCGACTTCCTGGGGAGTGTCAACTCGTTTGATGGGAGCCTTGATCATGACCCATAGCGATGATAACGGCTTGGTTTTACCTCCAAAATTAGCACCTATCCAAGTTGTTATTGTGCCAATTTATAAAGGTCTTGAGCAATTGGATGCCATTTCAGAAAAAGTGGATCCTTTGGTAAAGGAATTAAGGGCAAAGGGTTATTCGGTGAAATTCGATAATAGGGATACCCATAAACCTGGTTTTAAATTCAACGAATATGAGTTGAAAGGGGTTCCTGTTCGTTTGGCTATTGGTCAACGTGATATGGAAAACGGCACCTATGAGGTGGCACGACGGGATACACTTGAGAAGGAAACCGTTCCTATGGATGAGGTGGTGTCCAAAATCGAATTTTTAATGGAGGATATTCAGAAGAATATTTATACTAAGGCTTTCGAGTACAGACAGGCACATATTACTGAGGTTGATTCTTATGAAGAATTTAAAAAGGTGTTGGAGGCTAAAGGTGGATTCATAGCCGCCCATTGGGATGGTACCATTGCAACAGAAGACAGGATAAAAGAAGAAACCAAGGCTACTATTCGTTGTATTCCATTTGAATCCACTGCGGTTGAAGGTAAGTGTATGGTAACCGGTGAGCCTTCTAAACAAAGGGTGTTATTTGCTAAGGCCTATTAAGGTTTGGAGTGAACGTATTAAATAACAAGGAACAACAGGTTTTCCTATCCAAAGATTAGGAGCTACCCTATACAAAGAAAACGTATATTTAAGAATCGATAAAAAAATAATAGTCAGGTGTTGCGATAGTTAAAAATAATTGTATTTTTGCATCCGCATTTTGTGCAAAGTAATGGTCCGTTCGTCTAGGGGTTAGGACGCCAGGTTTTCATCCTGGTAACAGGGGTTCGATTCCCCTACGGACTACAAAAAAATATAAATTATCAATTGAAAATTAGTATTGGTTTTAAGTATCAATTTTCACTTTTAAAATTAAATAATGGCAAATCACAAGTCAGCATTAAAGAGAATTAGAAGAAACGAGGCAGTTCGTTTGCGTAACAGATACCAGCATAAAACAACTCGTAATGCGATTAAGAAATTACGTGGTGAGGAGAAGAAAAAAGATGCAGAGAAAATGTTGCCTGAGGTTGTTAGTATGATCGACAGATTGGCAAAGCGCAATATCATACATGCTAACAAAGCCGCTAACCTAAAGAGCAAGTTAACGAAGCACATAGCTACTTTGTAATACCCTTGTTCACATTATATACGAAGCCCTGACCTTAACGGTCAGGGCTTTTTTGTTTTACATATCCTCAGTTGGCTGAACTCGCTTCATGAACACAAAACCTAGGATAATGCAAGAATACATGACGGCAATTAATAAGTGGAGTGTTCTTCTAATATATAGTTTTTGGTATAGTTCATAGTCAAAATTTCCTATGAACAAAATAACGGGATAAAAGATATAAAAAATCAAGAATCCCATACTGATCCAAAATAACAAGTCCTGATGAGCGGGGCTTTGTTTGTTTGACCTTAATTGTTTAAAATAAAAAAGGATACAGATAATCAAGACAATTGAACCAAGGGATGATGCCCATATTTGGGGGAAAAGAATAAAATCCTGAAAAAACGGATTAATAAAGCTGATTAGGATAAAGAGCAATGCACCCCATTTTATCACATTTTTGAATGGTTTATGGGTGATTGTGTTCCAATAAACATAAAAGAAGAAGAGGAAAAATATAATATCAAAAACATTGAATATCAGGTTATTGTAATACGAATAACCATCAATGTAAACTATTTGTATATCCTCAAAATCCCTGATCATTAGACCAAGAACCTCTGTGATCAATGTATAGCCAATGAGTATAGGCAAGTATTTTAAAACGGTGTCGAAATATTTTTTATAGCTAATAATTGATAAAAGCAAAGCCAAGGCGTAGAAAGCCAAGAAATAGTTGTTGAAAAGAAAGCCTTCAAATTCATTGCCCATGTTTACCTTTTTAAATTTTAAAATATCCAAATAATTTCATCAGGACATTTTTTTAATCCTCCTTAGGTCTGATTCGTCTCATGAGTACAAATCCGATAATAAAGCAGCCATACATAAGAGCGATCAAAAGATAATGTAATTGTCGTACATATAGTTTTTGGTATAGCTCGTAATTAAAATAACCTGTGGTCAATATAAAAGGGTAGAAAGAGTAGAAAAGCAATAGTCCCAAACTGATCCAAAATAATAAGTTTCGATGGTTTGGGATATTTGATTTCGATTTAATTTCTTTGAAATATAAAATAGTACACATGACCAAGATAATCGATCCGACAGATGAACCTAACATTTGGGGAAATAGCATAGCATCTTGAAAAAACGGGTTTACCACACTGCAAATAATGAATAATACTGCACCATATTTAATCCATTTTTTAAATCTGGGAACCGAAATCACGCTCCAAAAAACGTAGAAGAAGTATAGAAAAAAAATAATTTCAAAGAAATTAAGTATTAAACTGTTATACGAAGCATACCCGTCTAGGTACACAATTTGAAAATGATCATTTTCCGCAATAAGGCCGCCAAGTATTTCTGAGATTAAAGTGTATCCAATTAATATTGGTAAATATTTCAGGAAAGAGTCAAAATAGAACTTGTACCTCACTAAAGAGAAAAACATTGCAACACCATAAACTACAATAAAGTAGTAATTTTTAAGAAACCCAAGAATTCCTATTTCCATAGTTAATTGGATGAGGTTTTATTCCTCATGATAGGGCGGTGGAACACCTGTTCCTCTATTCATGGTAAGACTCTGTCTGCCATTAGCAGGAAGTACCACCGCACTGTTCGTCTTAGAAAGGCTGGGGGCAAACGATGCATATGCTTTATTTTCTTCAGTAGTGGTTGCTCCCATACCTGATTTCACAGGTCCAAAATTATCGCCCAATAATACCGGCTTCGGGTTTTGTGGATCCGAATCATCTATATAAAATATGTATTCCCTATTGTCCTTTTTAAGGGCAGGTGAAATCATGATCGAGTTCTGTCTGGGATGTATGTTTTTATCGTCTTCCGAATAATTCGAAAAATAAAACCGAAGGGTCGAAATATCTACATTAGCGGCTTCTGCCTGCTGTTCGATAAATTTCATATAGTTCTGAATGGTCTTGTAATCATAATACACATACCTGGCTACATCGAACTTGGCGGGACCTTCATCGGCTTTGTTCTGCTCCTGGTTCTTTTGCCTTTGCTGCATTTTATCATCAATACCGCTACGATTGATGGAATCTTCATAGCGCTGGATCAATGGTACTCTTCTATCGGCATAGCGATTATACATCTCTTTAGCTTCATCAATTTTGACGATTTGCTCCGGGGCTGGAACAGGGGCTCTCTCTTTTTCCTTTTCTGCCTTATCAACGCAACTAGTAATACCGAAAACGAAAATGGAAAGGACAACTAAACGTAACAAGAATTTTTTGGATTTGATCATAACATAGGTTTTAGGTTAAAGAATGTTCATGCAAAAAAAACCGGGGGAGAGCATTCTTTGCTTTATAAAGATATTAAAATAACCTTATTTTGTTAAAATTGGTGCAAATTTATACCCAGCTTGTTAGGTAAATTCACAAAAAAATCCCAATAGTTATAAACCAATGGGATTTTAGACATTATGATTTAAGAGCTACTGATTCATTGTCATCAGGAACTCTTCGTTGTTCTTGGTTTGTTTAATACGTTGTTCAATGAATTCCATGGCTTCTATAGGATTCATATCGGCCAAGTACTTACGTAAAATCCACATGCGCTGAATGGTACTTTCGTCCAATAGAAGGTCATCTCTACGTGTACTGGAAGAAGTAAGGTCAATTGCAGGGAAGATTCTGCGGTTACTGATCTTACGATCCAATTGTAGTTCCATATTACCTGTTCCTTTAAATTCCTCAAAAATAACCTCATCCATTTTAGAACCAGTATCAGTTAAAGCGGTTGCTATGATTGAAAGCGAACCACCGCCTTCAATATTACGTGCAGCACCAAAGAATCGTTTTGGCTTGTGTAGCGCATTGGCGTCAACACCACCACTTAATACTTTACCAGAAGCAGGTTGAACCGTATTATAAGCACGTGCCAATCGTGTAATTGAGTCTAAAAGTATAACAACATCATGACCACATTCGACCAATCGCTTTGCCTTTTCAAGTACAATGTTGGCAACACGAACATGTTCTGTGGCCTCCTTGTCAAAGGTAGAAGCAACAACTTCGCCTTGAACATTTCGTTGCATATCGGTAACCTCCTCAGGACGTTCATCTATCAGTAATACTATCAAATATACTTCAGGATGGTTGGCCGCAATTGCATTGGCAATATCCTTCAACAACATTGTTTTTCCCGTTTTGGGTTGTGAGACGATCATACCCCGTTGTCCTTTTCCAATTGGGGAGAACAAATCAATGATTCGTGTTGATATGCTGGCCTGACGTTCAGAAAGATTGAACTTTTTATCAGGGAACAATGGCGTTAAATGCTCAAAGGAAACCCTGTCGCGAACCACCTGAGGGTCAATACCATTGATTTTATTCACTTTGATCAATGGGAAGTACTTTTCACCTTCTTTTGGCGGGCGTACATTTCCTAAAACAGTATCACCAGTTTTTAAACCAAACAATCTAATCTGTGATTGCGAAACATATATATCATCAGGGGATGAGAGATAATTATAATCTGAAGATCTTAAAAAACCATAACCATCTTGCATAATGTCAAGTACTCCCTCACTTGCAATAATGCTATCAAATTCAAATTCAGGTTCTTTGTAACGGTTCTTTAGGTCTTTGTCAAAATTACGTTTATCATGCCCATTTTTTTGATGATGTGGCTTTTTGGGATTTTGGCCTTTGTGTTGTTGAGGACCTTTCTGATGGTCTTTCTTTATGTTTTGTTTAGGGTTAGGCCTGGGCTTGGGCTTGTTGTCATTCCTTTGATCCCTTTTTACTGGTGCATCTTGAATGGTAGTAGCTTCTACCTTGGCATTTTCGTTTTTCTTTTCTACGTTAACACGCGCCCTATGTGGTTTGTGTTGTGGCTTTTTCTCTGTTGGCGGAGCCGCAATCTCTGCAGTTGCCTTAGGATTAGCCGCCTGTAGGTCTAAAATTTGGTAGACCAAATCCAATTTTTTTAAGGTCTTGAATTTTGGGACACTCAATCCCTTGGCTATTTCCTGTAACTCAGGAAGCTTTTTCGATTTTAAATCTGAAATCTCGAACATTAAGTATGGTATAAATTATACGTCTTTAGAAAATTAAGAAGTGTATTGTTATTTGGGTATTACTAGGGAAAGATTCCCCTTATTGGTAAGTGATATAACTAATAACGTAACAATATTACAAATTATTTTCAATAATACAGGGATATTTTTTAAAAGACACGTATTTTTGCCCTTCGAAACGCGATAAAAGCAATGATTCAAAGAAGGCAGTCGGTTTATTTGTTGATCGTGGTGCTAATGACGGCGCTATTACCAATATGGCTGTATCTTTGGACAAACCCAGAAGGAAATCAGGTTTTTGCACAATCAGAAATGGTCGCTATGATCTTATTCTATGCTTCTGCCGCTCTAGCGCTAATCGCAATTTTCCTGTTTAAGAATAGACAAAATCAATTTGTTGTCAACAGATTGAATATGATATTGAATCTTTTTTTACTAGGATTTTTCGTTTACCGATCGCTAAACTTATCCGGAGAAACCTTGGTTTCAGAGAAGGGTATTGGGATGTTGATTCCTGTATTTTCTATCGTTTTTTTAGTTCTGGCCAACAGAGCTATAAAGAAGGATGAAGATCTTGTAAAATCTGTGGATCGTTTGCGTTAAACCTAACATCTTAGTAGTATTAGTGCGTAAACCCTGATGGAAGCATCAGGGTTTTTACGTTTTTGAATATTAGGGTATTGTATTAAGACATAAACTTAGCGTTTACCCAACTCAATGACCTCTAGATCTTTGATTTCCTTACCATCGATTACAAATTGCAACATTGTACGTACGTGATGAAAACCATACTTACCACAGGCACCGGGATTCATATGAAGTAGATCAAGTTTTTTGTCCCACATGACCTTTAGAATATGGGAATGGCCGCAAATGAACAATTTGGGAGGATTCGCCTTGATTTCATCCTTTACTATGGCATTGTATTTTGGCGGGTAACCACCAATGTGGGTAATCCAAACATCAACTCCCTCGCACATGAATCGGTTGTTCAGGGGAAATTCCCTTTGAATAATATGGTCATCAATATTTCCGAAAACAGCTTTTAGCGGTTTTATTTTTTCAATTGTATCGACCACTTTTATGTTTCCAATATCTCCCGCATGCCAAACCTCATCTGCTTGCTTGGCATATTTTAAAATGGCATCATCAATATGGCCATGGGTATCTGAAAGTAGCAATATCTTGGTCATTTTGTTTGTTATGTTTTAGTTGGTTTAGGTCAGGTTTTTAAAATCACAAATGACAAGTACCAAATTCCAAAGGTGATCGTTTTTGGAATTTGTTATTTGATTTTTTTGCAAATTGCCTGAGCGATATTTTAGTCATAAAACTTAAATTAAGCTTAAAAATAGGGGTATTAGATCCCTTTTTAGTTGGAACGAAGTATATTTAACCTCCACAAAAATAGAGGATTCACTTGAGATATTTCATTGCTTTTTCATACTTCGGGAAGTCTTATCATGGCTGGCAAAACCAGCCGAATGCAATTACCGTCCAGGAAGTATTGGAAGATGCCTTGTCAAAACTTTTAAGGGAGTCGATCAGTGTTGTAGGCGCAGGTAGAACTGATGCAGGAGTACATGCCAAAGAAATGTTCGCCCATTTTGATTTTAATCAGCATATTGATCAGGAGCAGTTGGTATTTCGTCTTAATTCGTTCTTGCCTGATGATATTGCGGTCTCGGAAATAGTTCAAGTTCATAAAGAAGCACATGCGCGCTTTGATGCCACAGAAAGGACCTATGAGTATTGGATTACCCAAAAGAAGAATCCCTTCAATTTTGATAGGGCACATTTTGTAAAGCAAATGCTTGATATTGATGAAATGAATGAGGCTGCAAATCTCTTTCTGGAGCATCAGGATTTTGAATGCTTTTCAAAATCGAATACAGATGTGCATACCTATTTATGTGATGTTCGAAAAGCAGTTTGGACAAAGGAAAGCGATAAATTAGTATTTACAATTTCGGCCGATCGTTTCCTTAGGAATATGGTAAGGGCTATTGTAGGTACACTTCTCGATGTAGGGATAGGCAAAATCAGTATGGACGACATTCAGCATATTTTGAGAAGTAAAGACAGGTCACGAGCTGGGGCTTCTGTCCCTGCAAAAGGATTATATTTGACAAAAATTGTTTATCCAAAAACGATAATCAAAGATGAATAAAGAATCTGGAAAGGCTTTTGATACTGGTTTGTTCAAGCGGTTACTGGCTTATACACGACCCTATAAGATCACTTTTTACGGAGTCGCTCTTTCTGCGATTCTGTTATCAGCCTTTGCAGTAATGACCCCATTCTTATTGCGTGAGCTTATTGATGAGGCCATAATGAAATCTGATGCTGAAAAATTGCTCTTTTTAATTTTGGCCATGTTGGGTGTTTTGTTGGCTCAAGTTATTTTCCAACTTTTGTTTAACTACTATGCAAATTGGCTGGGCGAATCGGTCATCAAGGATGTTCGTATAAAACTCTTTGAGCATATGCTGAATTTTAGAATGAAATATTTCGACAATTCCTCACTTGGGGTTTTGGTTACGAGGGCTGTAGCCGATATGCAGCGAATAGGGGAGATTTTCAGTCAAGGCTTTTTCGTAATAGTAGCCGATTTGTTGAAAATGTTGGCTGCAGCAGCATTGATGATTTATATGAACTGGAAATTGGCCTTGATAGTTTTTGCGCTGCTTCCCATTATTTTATATGCTACCAGATTGTTTCAACAAGCGATGAAAGTTGCTTTTATCGAGGTAAGGGCGCAAGTATCCAATTTAAACTCCTTTGTTCAGGAAAGGCTCACGGGAATGAAGATAGTTCAACTATTCAACAGGGAGAAAATTGAAAGTGATAAGTTCAGGGAAATCAACGAGAGGCATAAGGCCGCATGGTTAAAAACGGTTTGGTATAATTCTATATTCTTTCCGATAGCTGAAATTGTTTCCTCAGTGGCCATAGGCTTGGTCGTATGGTATGGTGGGCTTCAAAATGTAGCGAATATCTCAGATAATGTAGCTGGGACCATTTTTGCCTATATTCTTTGTATTGAAATACTTTTTAGACCATTGAGACAGATTGCCGATAAATTCAATACACTTCAAATGGGAATGGTGGCCGCCAATAGGGTTTTTTCAATATTGGATACCAAGAGTAATATTGATGATTTGGGAACTGTGGCGAAAGCTAAGGTAAAAGGAAATATCAGATTCACTGGGGTACGCTTTGGATATATAAAGGATGAGGAAGTGTTACATGGAATTTCCTTTGATGTCAAA
The DNA here is from genome assembly GCA_024228355.1 of Maribacter sp. Lineage (GTDB taxonomy): Bacteria > Bacteroidota > Bacteroidia > Flavobacteriales > Flavobacteriaceae > Maribacter_A. The sequence continues at coordinate 30,734 of JAAETN010000221.1, forward strand.
GCTGGTGAGTCCATTGCAATAGTTGGAGCTACAGGAGCAGGTAAATCGACCATCATTAATTTATTGAACCGTTTTTATGAGATAAACTCCGGCCAAATATTAATTGATGGTATAGATAGTAGAGATTATACTTTGGCATCATTGCGTTCACATATTGCTGTGGTTTTGCAAGATGTATTCCTTTTTGCAGATACCATTGCAAATAATATTTCACTTAAGGATGATTCGATCAACTTAGAAACGATTGAACAGGCAGCGAAGGAAATTGGAGTTCATGAGTTTATTGCCAGTTTACCAGGAGGATATCAATATAACGTAAAAGAGCGTGGTTCAATGTTGTCAAGTGGACAAAGACAGCTCATTGCATTTTTACGGGCCTATGTAAGCAATCCTAGTATACTCATTTTAGATGAGGCCACCTCCTCGGTCGATACCTACTCGGAACGATTAATTCAAGGTGCTACCGAAAAAATTACCGAAGGGCGAACATCGATTATTATTGCACACCGATTGGCAACCATTAAAAAGGCAGACAAGATTCTGGTAATGGATGCCGGTAAAATTGTCGAGTCTGGCACTCATCACGAATTATTAAAGAAGGGGGGCTATTACAATAATCTTTATGAAGCCCAATTTATGCAGGAAGAGGTAGCCTAGATCAAATCTTCCTTCAGCATTTCTTCAAGGTCAGTAAGGTCTTTGAATAAGACAAACTCCCCATTCTTGATGTAAGAGATATTTCCGGTTTCTTCACTGACTACCAAGGCCAATGCATCAGTACGTTCCGTAATACCAACAGCGGCTCTATGTCGCAGTCCAAAACGAAGGGGAATATTCCGTTCGTTGGAAACTGGAAGTATTACCCGTGTGGCTACGATATAGTTATTCTCTATTATCGTGGCACCATCATGTAACGGACTGTTTTTAAAGAATATACTACCTAAAATTGGTTGGTTCACTTCAGCATACATCTGGTCACCTGTTGACTTTACAAAATCCAAGGAGTTGTTTCGTTTTATAACAATGATTGCACCTGTTTTAGTAGTTGCCATAATTTCACAAGAATGCAAAATGGCTTCAATGTCATTGCTTGTAGACAAACCTTCAGGTCGTAAAAACCGGATACGACGAATAAAATTACGTTTGTTCGCAAAGTTGGTAGAACCGATCATTAAAAGGAACTTTCTAATTTCCTGGTGAAAAACAATTATCAACGCAATCACTCCCACTGACATAAAACCACCCAGCATGCTGCTTATCATTTCCATCTCAAGTAATTCGGTGAGTTTCCAAAATCCCCAGATAATAACGATACCAATGAAAATGTTAATGGCAACCGAACCGCGAACGAGTTTGTAGATGTAATAGAGAAGTACGGCGACTAAGATGATGTCGATAATATCGGTAACCTTAAAGTCGATAAAATTCAAAAAATCCAAGCCTAGTGATTTTTGTAAAATTAACAAAATTTGATGAACAAAGTAGCTGTCATAGTATTAGATAAGATGTTCATGTAATTTAACACATTCAATAGCTTCCATAACATCATGAACCCTAAGTATATTAGCTCCCTTTTGAAGGGCAAGCATATTCAAGGCAGTAGTGCCATTAAGTGCGTCTTGCGGCGTATTTTCCAAAACCCTGTAAATCATTGACTTTCTACTAAGTCCTGCTAGGATTGGAAGATCAAGGGACTGTAATAAATCCATTTTTTGTAGCAGCTCATAATTTTGATCCAGGGTTTTGCTAAAACCAAAACCGGGGTCTATTATGATATCGTTTATTTGATGTTCCCTGGCCTTAGCGACCCGCTCTGAGAAATAGGATAAAATAGCGATCAAGAGATCTTCGTAATCGGTATTTTGCTGCATATTTTGAGGTGTACCTATCATGTGCATCAAAATAATAGGAACATTATGTTTTGCAATGATCTTGAACATTTCATTATCCTGGTTTCCTGCCGAAATATCATTTATCAAGGCCGCTCCTTCTTGCAAACAGGCATCAGCCACCTTGCTTCGAAAGGTATCAATTGACAAAATGACTTCTGGAAATTCTTTAATTATCAATTTAACTGAAGTAACTATTCTTGACAATTCCTCTTCTTCCGAAATGGCAGTTGCCCCCGGTCTAGAACTGTATGCACCCACGTCGATGAACGTGGCTCCCTCGTTGAGCATTTTTTCAATTTGGGTCAATAGCCTCTTCCCATCCCTGTATTTACCTCCATCATAAAATGAATCTGGAGTTAGGTTTAATATGCCCATTATTTTTGGAGAGGAAATATCGATGGGCTTTCCGTTGCAATTCAGGGTCATACGGTTAAATTATGGTTCAAAGTTGGTACTATAAAGTTTGATAAACCAACTTTAAAACACGAACTTTGACGTTTATAAAATTTTAAGCGAAATTTACGCAAATTATACCATTTGAATATTAAAGTGAGGCTTAAGAGACGATGTTGCTTTTTCTTTTTACCCTGCAGTGATTCTTTTGCATAGTCTTGACTACGGAAAAGTTGAACAAGGAAGTAAAAAGGAAAATGAACAAGTATATTTGCCTCGTATTACTGTTTAAATGGTATTAAATAAATTAGATGCAGCAGACTTCTGAACAATACGATGCCGTTATAAAAAGTTGTAGGGATTTATTCCAAAAAAAGATGAAGGATTATGGCAGTGCATGGCGTATTCTAAGATTACCTTCCTTAACAGATCAGATTTTTATTAAAGCGCAACGCATACGAGGTCTTCAGGAAAATGAAGTACGAAAGGTGGATGAAGATGAACGTTCCGAGTTCATTGGGATAATCAATTACTCCATTATGGCTCTGATACAATTGGAGAAAGGGGTGGTTGAACAGCCCGATTTGTCAAATAAACAGGCGTTGGTACTTTATGATAAGCATATGGCGATAACAAAATCGCTCATGGAGGACAAAAATCATGACTATGGCGAGGCATGGCGTGATATGCGTGTAAGTTCCTTGACCGATTTAATTCTGCAAAAGCTATTACGGGTTAAACAAATTGAGGATAATCAGGGAAAGACCTTGGTCAGTGAAGGTATTGATGCCAATTATCGGGATATGGTAAATTATGCTGTTTTTGCCTTGATTCATTTAAATGAGGGTGCTGAATGAAATATCTAGTAGCTTTTTCAAGAATATTTGTTGGGGTATTGTTTATAATAAGTGGTTTTATCAAACTCAATGACCCTGTAGGTTTTTCATTTAAATTAGAGGAATATTTTAGCCAGGGAGTTCTCGACCTACCTTTTTTAATGCCTTATGCTTTGGCCATTTCGCTGTTCGTTGTAATATTTGAGGTATTATTGGGAGTAATGCTTTTGATTGGATTTAGGGCAAAGTTTACACTTTGGAGCCTACTCTTAATGATTGTGTTTTTCACCTTTTTAACGTTCTATTCAGCGTACTTCAACAAGGTAACTGATTGTGGTTGTTTTGGGGATGCCGTTAAATTAACACCATGGGAATCGTTCTCCAAGGATGTGGTTTTATTGGTGTTCATAATCATATTATTCATCGGTAGGAAATATGTAAAACCCATTTTCGGTTCAAATACAAAGCGGGTTATAACGGGAATATCCTTGGTGATTTGTATTGTTTTTGCCAATTATGTTTTACGACATCTTCCCGCGAAAGACTTTAGACCGTATAAAATTGGAGCCAATATCATAGATGGGATGGAAACACCCGCTGATGCCCAAAAACCTGTTTTTGATTATGCGTGGAAGTTCAATGTAAATGGAGCCGAAAAAATAATTGTCACCAATGGTGATTACCCTACGGTAGATGGAGAGTTCATTGATGTAGAGACTACCGAAATCCAAAAAGGGTATGAACCACCAATCCATGATTTCACAATAGAACAGAATGGTGAGGATTTTGCCTCAAGTTTGTTACAGGAGCCAAAATTAATGATGCTGATTGCCTATGATCTTCGTAAAAGTCAGTATAAGGCTTATCCGCAATTGTCCGAGGTCATTCGCGAAGCAAAAAATGATGGATTCAAGGTCATAGGAATGTCCGCATCAGGTCCTGAACAGACTAATAAACTGGTTGTGGAATATGAGTTGGACACCGAGTTTTATTTTACTGATGAGACCACTTTAAAAACTATAGTCCGATCTAATCCGGGAGTATTGGTTTTGGAAAAAGGTACCATCAAGCAAAAAGTGCATTTTAACGATTTGAATGATTTGGATTTTAAATAGGTATATGACATTTCACAGATTATATATTTTCATCGCTTTGCTTTCAGTTTTGCTGTTTGCGCCCGGGCACAATCATTTTCCTCTGAAGCATTAAATGATATATTGATTGATTCTGAAGCAAATGAAATTCCGTTTAAAGCCATTAAGGCAAGCGATAAAGAGATTGTAAAACAACTAAAAGGATAAGATATGAGAAGTAAAATAGTAGCAGGGAACTGGAAAATGAACAAAAATTCGGAAGGAACCGAGGCCTTACTCGTTGAGCTGTCGGCCAAACTGCCAGATACTGAGGCCAAAGTCATGGTTTCACCCACATTCGTGAACTTGGGAAGTGCAGTGCGCCAATTGCAAGGTTCCAAGATTGAGGTTATAGCGCAGAACATGCATTTTGCCGAAAGTGGTGCCTTTACGGGTGAAATTTCGGCCGACATGTTATTGAACATTGGAATCAATACTGTCATTTTGGGGCATTCGGAAAGAAGGGCCTATTTTGGTGAAACTGATGAAATCCTGAAGAAAAAGGTCAAAGCGGCATTAGCCAAAAATATGACCGTTATGTTTTGTTTTGGTGAGGAATTGGAAGATCGTAAATCAGGTAATCATTTCAATGTTGTTGAAAGCCAATTAAAGAATGCGTTGTTTGAATTGGATCAAAGTGTATGGAGTAGTATTATCTTGGCATATGAACCTGTATGGGCTATAGGTACCGGTGAGACAGCTTCTCCAGAACAAGCCCAGGAAATGCATGCGTTTATTCGTAAGACCATAGCAGCTGCATTCAATCAGGATATTGCCGATAATGTATCCATTCTTTATGGTGGAAGCGTAAAGCCAGGCAATGCGGAAGAGATTTTCTCCAAGCCAGATGTTGACGGTGGTCTCATTGGTGGTGCTGCATTGGTTGCCGATGATTTTATTGCGATAATAAACGGCATATAATAAAGTTTGTAATTCAATATAAATGCCCCTTAGCTTTGCTTTAAGGGGCATTCTTTTTCTCGAAATATTTTATGTCAAATACAATCTACATCGAGTATAACTTTTTAATTACGCCACTTCAACCGGCAGCTGATATATTAATTGCGGAGTTGGGTGAAGCCGGATTTGAAAGTTTTGTAGAAAATGAAACGGGAATCCTCGCTTATATTCAAAAGAAGGATTGGCACGACAAAATATTGAAGGATGTTGAGGTATTACGTAATTCCCATTTCAAGATATCGTACGATTTAAAGGAAATTGATCAGGAAAACTGGAATGTTACCTGGGAGCAGAATTTCAGTCCGATTACCATAGGTGATCAATGTGAGGTACGGGCTCCGTTTCACGAAAAATCAAATGTTACCTACGATATTGTCATTGAACCCAAAATGAGCTTTGGCACTGGGCATCATGAGACTACCCATATGATGCTTCAATTTATTCTGGAGCATGATTTTGGGGGAAAGACAGTTTTGGACATGGGCAGTGGTACCGGGGTTTTGGCAATACTGGCTGAGATGAAAGGTGCAAAATCAGTAGATGCAATTGATATTGACAATTGGTGCTACCTGAATGCCAAGGAGAATGTAGAGCGAAATGCTTGTACGAATATCAATGTCTTTGAAGGTGATTCAAGCCTATTAAAAAACCAAAAATATGATGTAATTATTGCGAATATAAACAGGAATATTTTGCTGGAGGACATCTCTTCCTATGTTAATTGCTTGAACGAAAATGGACAACTATTTCTCAGTGGGTTTTACAATGAGGATATTCCCTGTATCACGGATAAATGCAATGAAAATGGACTAACACTTGAAAAAAAGCTTGAAAAAAATAATTGGGTAGCTGTAAAATATGTATTTTAGATTAGGTAATTCCGATTTTAAAAATATTGAACTATGAGTACCAAGGAAAGAATTTCGGAAGAATTACTGCTTGAGGAAGAAACAGTAAAACAAAACGAAATTGTACTTTTTAATGATGAGGTAAATACATTTGATCATGTTATCGACACCCTGGTCGATGTTTGTGATCATACGCCCGAACAGGCTGAACAATGTTCACTGATCGTACACTACAATGGAAAGTGTACTGTGAAAACAGGTGAATACAAGGATCTGGAACCACGATGCAGCCGATTACTTCAAGCCGGTCTAAGTGCGGAAATTGTATAGTAGGCTTATCTTCTAAACTAAATTATTGCATAGGTCAGCGCTTATCAAAATATGCATAGCATCTATTTTTCTTCGCGAATGTACACCAACCTATAACAGTCAAAACAGCCCAAAGTATACTTCTTTTTTAGCTAAGGAATAGACTAATTATGGTTAGTCTCAATACTTTATATTGATTAATTTTAGCGGTTAATCAATCTGAAAAACCATGTCTTCATTCGAAAAAATATCAGTAAAGGAAAAAATAGGATATGCACTTGGTGATGGCGCGGCCAACATCGCTTGGAGAGGTGTAGCTACCTTTTTATTTATATTCTATACTGATGTTTTCGGATTGAGTCCGGTCACAGTAGGGGTATTAATGCTGGTCGCCCGTTTTAGCGATGGTATTAGTGATGTGCTCATGGGAATCATAGGGGATAGGACCAAGTCTAAATATGGCAAATTCCGACCTTGGATTTTATGGACGGCCATTCCTTTGGCCGCAATTCTGTCATTGCTGTTTACCAGCCCTGATCTGGGCGCATCGGGTAAAATAGTTTATGCCTATATCACTTATATTTTCTTCACCCTGATCTATACTGCAAATAATGTACCCTATGGTGCACTTATGGCTGTTATGACCGGCGATGATAAGGAGCGGACTAGTTTGGGGTCCTATAGAATGGTCGGTGCCTTTGGTGGAGGTATGCTCGTTCAAGGGGCCTTACTTTTTTTAGTGGCATATTTTGGGAATGTGAATCCATCTGTTGAGGTAGATAAACTTGACGATGAGCAGTACAGGGTAGTGGTTTCTGCCCCTTCCTATGTTGAGAATGTGAATATCAAGACAGATGATGGTATTGCCATGTTCACTTGGGATGATTCAGCTTTAACTTCCGATGAAAACAGTCCTACGCACGGCAAGAGCTTTACCATGGAAGCAGATAAAGAATATGCCTTTATTGTCGATGGGGAAAAAGACCTTTCACAAAACAAGATCACCATTATTGACCAAAAGAAAGGGTATAGCAATTCAATGTACTTAATGTCCATTTTTCTCGCGATATTAATGTTCTTGACCTTTTATACCACCAAAGAAAGAATTCAACCGCCTAAAGCACAAAAGAATAACCTTAAACAAGATTTCAAGGATCTCATCGCAAACAAACCATGGTTGGTATTATTGGTCATTGGGCTTTTGTTCAATGTTTACAACTCTATCAAACAGGGTATTGTTATTATTTATTTTACCCATTATTTGAACAATCAACTGCTTGGAGCTTCATTCTTGATAGGGTTGATGATCGCATCGGTAATTGGTGCCATGGCTACCTCACCTTTAGGAAGGAGATTTGGAAAACGAAATTTATTCATTTATGCATTGCTGTTCTCTGGGGGAGTGAATGCACTTCTTATGTTTTGTGGTCCTGAGGATATCGGTGCAATTTTCACGATCGGCATCATCTCTGAATTTGCAGCGGCTATTTTCCCAACCTTGTTTTTTGCCATGTTGGGTGATGCTGCTGATTATTCCGAATTTAAGAATGGTCGCAGGGCCACGGGTCTCATTTTTTCCGCAGGTTCTTTTGCCACGAAGTTCGGTGGCGGAATCGCTGGTGCGATTATAGGGATGATCTTGGGCGCTTTTCATTACAACGGCCAGGATGCCAGTTCTATTGAAGGTGCAATACCGGGAATCATAATGCTGATGAGCTGGGTACCAGCAATAATAACGGTAGTAGCAGCAGGATTAATGTTCCTGTATCCGCTAACGCAAAAGAAACTCGATGAGATAACTTTAACCTTGAAAAACAGAAGGCTTCAAGAATAATTAAATACAACAATAAATACGAACAGATAAAATACCCATTTACCAGTAATGAATCATGCGATTTACATTAGGGTATTCCATTTGACCAATAACAAACAATAAATACGAACAAATGAAATACGGCCATTTTGACGATGCTAATAGGGAGTATGTGATCACCAATCCTAAAACTCCCTATCCATGGATCAATTATTTAGGTAATGAGGATTTCTTCTCATTAACTTCGAATACAGGGGGAGGTTATACCTTTTATAAAGATGCCAAGTTCAGGAGATTAACACGATATAGATATAACAATGTTCCGGTTGATAATGGCGGAAAATATTTTTACATAAAAGATGGCGATACGACTTGGTCACCGGGTTGGAAACCGGTTAAGACCCCATTGGATAGTTATGAGTGTCGCCACGGTATGAGCTATACCAAATTCAAAAGTTCAAAAAACGGGGTTGAGGCCCAAATTCTCCAATTTATACCTTTGGGGTTTTGGGGGGAAATTCAAAAAGTGTCACTAAAGAACACATCTTCTGAAACCAAAAAACTAAAACTCTTCTCATTTATTGAATGGTGTCTGTGGAATGCTGAGGACGACATGACCAATTTCCAGAGAAACTTTTCAACGGGCGAGGTCGAAATTGAGGATTCAACCATTTACCATAAAACGGAGTTCAAGGAAAGACGTAACCATTATGCCTTTTATTCGGTAAATACACCTATAGATGGTTATGATACCGATAGGGAATCATTCTTAGGGCTTTATAATGACTTTGACAATCCCGATGTGGTCAATGAAGGCACGCCTAGGAATACAATAGCCCATGGTTGGTCTCCTATAGCTTCACATTATGTCGAAATTGAATTGAAGCCCGGAGAACAGCGCGATTTGATTTTTATGCTGGGCTATGTGGAGGTAGCGAAAGATAATAAGTGGGAAGCTCAGGGGGTTATCAATAAGAAACCGGCCAAAGCCATGCACGCAAAATTTGATACTATTGAAAAGATCAACGCTGCTTATGATGATCTACGGGCCTATTGGGATCGCTTACTGGGCAAGATAAATATTGATTCCGGTGATGATAAGCTAGATCGTATGGTGAATATCTGGAACCAATACCAATGTATGGTTACTTTTAATATGTCTCGTTCGGCTTCATTTTTTGAATCGGGTATTGGCCGTGGAATGGGCTTTCGGGATTCCAATCAAGATTTAATCGGGTTTGTGCATCAAATTCCGGAAAGGGCACGAGAACGAATATTCGATATCGCATCTACCCAGTTCGAAGATGGATCTTGCTATCATCAATACCAACCACTGACCAAGAAGGGCAATTCTGCGGTCGGAGGTGATTTTAATGATGATCCCTTATGGCTGATTCTTTCTACCACTGAATATATCAAAGAGACGGGTGATTTCTCCTTATTGGACGAAATGGTTCCTTTTGACAATGATGTATCACGTGCAAAACCACATTTTGAGCATTTAAAGGCCTCATTTTATCATGTTGTGAATAATCTGGGCCCTCATGGATTACCACTAATTGGAAGGGCCGATTGGAATGATTGTCTCAACCTGAACTGTTTTTCGGAAGATCCGAACGAATCTTTTCAGACCACTGGGAACAAAAAGGGTAGAACAGCGGAATCACTTATGATAGCTGGGCTTTTCGTGGTTTACGGCAAGGAATATGTGAAGCTTTGCAAGCGAATCGGTAAGGATAAGGAAGCTGAAGAAGCCGGGGAATATGTAGCAAATATGATCGAAGCTGTAAAAGCGCACGGTTGGGATGGCGATTGGTATCTACGCGCCTATGACTTTTTTGGCAACAAAATTGGCTCGAACGAAAATGAGGAAGGCAAGATTTTTATTGAATCCCAAGGATGGTGTACTATGGCCGAAATCGGGATGGAAGAGGGGATGGTCGAGAAATCATTGAATGCCGTAAAAGAGCACTTGGACTGCGACTATGGTATAGTCCTGAATAGCCCGGCTTTTACCGAATACCATATAGCGTATGGGGAGATTTCAACCTATCCCG
>JAAETN010000222.1 GCA_024228355.1 Maribacter sp.
ACGCCTAAATATGGGGCGCTGGCGCGATAGCGACAGCGTCCCAGCGAACGATAGTGAGCGACATGATTTTCTTGTTAGATTGTATGCAATTTTATTCATTGCTTTGCCGCCTGACTAACCTCCTTGATAAATGAGCCCCAACCATGACCACTAACCCAGGAAGTAACCATACATTTACGACTGACATATTACGAACATTGGCCGGTTGAAAACCAAAGACATCACTTAGCCCAGAAACCAAAGCATAGTGCGATGTGCCAACGACCACTATGCCTAGTAAACAGCCTACTAAACCAATCCATTCAAGCACGGCTAACAAAGTTTCTGTTTTAGTTTTAACTTGTTGCGAGTGATTGGTTTTCATTTTGTTTTTTGAGTAATCTAACGTTTTACATAAGGGGCGCCGCGCAGTTTGCGGCGTCCCAGTGAGCGATAGCGAACGATCTTGATGTGCTTGTTATGTGAATTATCATTTGCCTTTTTGATAAGCCTGCTCTATCAACACTTGCTCATCTTCATTAATGTAATCAGTTGGATGTTTTTCAAAATACTGTTTTGCATTGGATATGGATTTTAGAATTCTCTTGTTTGTTTTAGATGAGATATGTTCTTCATAAGTACCAACCGTAATAAGATTTACTTTTGCTTCCCTTTCAAGCTGCTCTATAGCTTTAGTGTGATCTCCATTTCTAATGCTTTCCAGTGCCCATATATTAAAATTCAACTGATTAGATGAAGCAAGAGCTGAGCTATCATTGAAAAAGGCCCCAAGAAAATATACGGTAGCAAACCAAATGACCACACCACCAATAACAGCACCAGCTATGGAACTAAATATTGCTGTAACTATTGTCTTATTTCTATTGGCCATCTTTATACACATAACGCCGCAAATCTGCCGACCTAAAAGCGCGTAGCGGTTTTCGGGTCGGCTGTATTTGTCTTGTTAGACATTATAGTTGTTCATTGAAGAGCATTTTCCAGGCCGCATTATAGCCTACGATTTGCTGAATTTCT
>JAAETN010000223.1 GCA_024228355.1 Maribacter sp.
CACCGCCAATATTAGGCCACTTGGAGTCCGCCCGGAAATGAATTTTCCGGGCTAGTAAACTGCACCGGATGAATCCGGTTTACATAAAACCCCATTTATGGGGTGACGTTTTATAGCCCGGCGAATTTATCGCCGGCGGTCTTGGTGGGCAAGCGAAACTTGGTTGTCATAACATTTGTCAACAGCGTCATCTCTGGATTTTGCACGTTTTATTGACCTCGTTATGTTAATTGGTAAACTTCTATGTAAAGAAAATAGTTGACAAAAAGAGATCTGAAAGGCAAAACATTTAGTTTACTTACTGAATTTATTTCGTTGGAGGAAACTAATGGTTGAAGCAGATCTCTTTGATATAGAAAGTCACTTTGGTAATTTAAAAGACCCACGTTTTAAGCACAGTCCCCCCCATGCCTTGATAGAGATAATCATCATTGCCTTGTGTGCGATTATCTGTGGAGCCGACAACTGGGTAGCTGTTGCAAGGCCAAAGAAGACTGGGTGGGTCAATATTTACAGTTGCCTAAGGGAATACCCTCACACGACACATTTGGTCTGGTTTTTGCGGCCCTTGACCCCGATGAATTTCGGTATTGTTTTATCAGTTGGACGCAAAGTATCTGCCAATTACTGCTGGGTGAAGTGGTACCTATTGACGGTAAATGTTTGCGACGTTCGCAAGACAAATACCAAGGTAAAAAAGCCATTCATATGGTTAGGCATTCCCGAAAAAATAATTCTCCCAAAATCTTTTTACATCTGCCCCGGTTTGAAACACAAAACAACAATTTGGGGGAATGCTTAACGCTTTTCCACCCTAATTTTAGTATATCTCTAGCTATAAAACTATCATTGCTCATGAATTTTGGGAGGTTTTAAATTTCGGAAAAGCCTTAGTGCCTGGGCTAATCAAGCTCAGATGGTTTTAGGGCAACTCAAGGTTGATGACAAATCCAACGAGATTACGACCATACCGGCCCTCCTAAAATTGTTGACCTTGAAA